>USOQ01000020.1 GCA_900556395.1 Candidatus Segatella caccae
GTGATGGTGACAAGCAGACTGTTGCTCAGTACCTCGCTTCTCAGAGCAAGGATCTGGAGATTGTTGCTTACAAGCGCTTCACTCTTGCTGCTGAGTAATATCTGCTCGTCAGATATGCAATGCACAGCATGGCAAGTTTAATTTGACTTATAGTTAAATTAGAATATCAGGGAGTTATGGAGTCAAGGCTTACGCTTTGCTTCTAACTCCCATTTCTTTTTTACCCAAAACAATGATATGAAGATATTTGCCATTGGCATGAATTATGCCGAACACAATAAATCGCTACATGATACGTTATCTAAACCAGAGAGACCTGTTATTTTCACCAAGGCAGACTCTGCTCTACTCAAGGACGGCAAGCCGTTCTTTATTCCCGACCATTTGGGACGTATCGAGTACGAAACCGAACTGGTGGTGCGTATATGCCGGTTGGGTAAGACCATTCCGCAGCGCTTTGCTCATCGTTATTACGATGCTGTGACTGTCGGTATCGACTTTACGGCTCGCGAGATGCAGAAGCAGTTGCGTGAGGCAGGTCAGCCTTGGGAACTCGCTAAGGGCTTTGATGGTTCGGCGGCCATTGGATCGTGGATCGATGTACAGAAGTTTCGCGACATACAGGCGATACATTTCCACCTTGATATCAACGGCAACACCGTGCAAGAAGGTTGTTCCAGCGACATGTTCTACAAGGTGGACGAAATCATCTCTTACATCAGCCAGTACTTCACGCTGAAGACAGGCGATCTGCTCTATACAGGTTGTCCTACAGGCTGTGGACCAGTGCATATTGATGACCATTTAGAGGGTTATCTTGAAGACTGGAAGGTGCTTGATTTTAATTGTAAGTAGACAAGACAAGGCGGGCGGCTTTGGTGCTCACTGGCTGCCCCTTCACTAAGTTTGTTTTCCCACTATGACAAAGAAAAGAGTTTGGATATTATTCGCGTGGATAGCACTGCTGGTTGTTTGCATACCTGCAAAAGCGCAGCAGCGTTTCTTTAACTTGACTGCCGAGGAAGTCAAGGTTGACACCATGTTACCTCATTTCCTCTATTCCATCCCCCTGCCCGAAAACTATCAAGACTCTGTCTATACAGTCACATTGAAATATCCGGAATACCTGGATATGACGATGACTGATGTGGCCAACTACAATCGTATCTCAGGAGCCGCTTTGCCCTCGCAGGTGCTTGTAGATCAATCCATTGCAGTGAGCAGAAGAAAAGGTCATCTGGTGGTTTCGTTCTGTCCTTTAGTTTATCGCAACCATCGTTATCAGATGCTGGTAAGTTTTATGCTCGACATCAAGGCGCAAGCCGTGAAAGGCAGTGTGATGCGTCAACGCAAGAACAATAAGGCTTATGCTCCGGCTGCCGATGTCTATGCCGAACACTCTATCTTGGCTTCTGGCAGATGGGCCAAGATAAGGGTAAGCTCTTCGGGCATTTATCAACTTACCGAGTCTACCATCCGACAGGCAGGCTTTTCTAATATTAATAAGGTGAAAATTTATGGCTATGGAGGCAACTTGCAGAACGAGGCTCTCTATGCCAGCGAACTGGCCAAAACCGACGATCTCGTAGAGGTCCCGCAGTGCATTGTAGGAGGCAAGCATCTCTTCTACGCCAAGGGACCCGTCAGCTGGTCGTCGAAGACAGCTACCACGCGCACGCGCAATCCTTATTCTGATTACGGCTATTACTTCATCACACAGAGCGATGAAGAACCAGCCTCGCTCGATTCAGCCACTTTTGTTTCATCCTTTTATCCATCGCCCGACTTTTATCATTCGCTTTATGAGGTAGATGGATTCAGTTGGTATAATGGTGGTAGAAATCTCTTCGACCCTACGCCCATCCGTGTAGGAGGCAGTCAGCAAGTGCTGATAACTAATACCACGGGCAGTCAGAAAGGACGCCTGACAGTCAATGTCTCAGCTGGTGGAACAAATCAAATTCGTATTCAACTCAACGGCAAGGACATAGGTACCTTGAATGTTCCTATTCTGGATTATTGCAAGGCAGGGCAGGTCTCAGGCACTTATCTGCTCGACAATCTGAAAGTCGATGGTGGCAAAGATACGATCACCATTCAGAATGTGAGTGGAGAGATAGCCCGTCTCGATTATGTGTCGATGGCTTGGGAAAAGGCGATTCCTTTGCCCAACCTCTCAGGAAGTCATCCTGCTGCGACCTATGTGAAAAATATAGCTAACCAGGACCTCCATGCCGATGGACAGGCCGATTTGGTTATTATCATTCCCGCCTCAAGAACACTACTCAAGCAGGCACAGCGCCTTAAAGAATTTCATGAGAGTCATGATGGTATGCGTGTCAACATCGTGGCTGCCGACCAATTGTACAATGAGTTTGCAAGCGGCACGCCCGATGCAAATGCTTATCGACGCTATCTGCGTATGTTGCAAGATAGAGCTGAGACAGAGGCTGATATGCCTAAGTATCTGTTGCTCTTCGGTGATTGTGTGTGGGATAATCGTATGCGCACATCAGACTGTAAGCGTCTCAACCCCGATGACTATCTCTTGGCTTATGAGAGCGAGAATTCTTTCAGTGAAACTGTCTGTTATGTCAGTGATAGTTGGATGGGAATCCTGTCTGAAGGTATGGGTGTCGATCCACGCCGACAACTACAAGATGTGGGCGTAGGTCGTTTCCCTGTTACTACCCAGGAAGAGGCAAAGATAATGGTCGATAAAACTATTAACTATGGCAAAAATCAGAATGGTGGAGCATGGCAAAACACTCTGATGTTTATGGGCGATGATGGTAACGACAATATACACATGAAGGATGTGGATTATGTGGCCAACAGTGTGAGTAGTACTTATCCCGACTTCCTCATCAAGAAGGTGATGTGGGATGCTTATACTCGCGAAAGTTCTGCCACAGGAAACACTTATCCTGAGGTGAGTCGCATCATCCGTCAGCAACAAGCCAATGGTGCGTTGGTGATGGACTATGGTGGGCATGGTAGTGCCACACTCATCTCGCATGAGTCGGTACTTTCTTTAAGCGATTTTGGTGAATCGCGTACTTCTAATCTTCCTTTATGGGTGACGGCTGCTTGCGACATCATGGCTTTTGATGGTGTGACATCGACCATTGGTGAGGCTGCTGTGCTCAATGAGAAAGGTGGAGCGGTAGCTTTCTATGGCACCACACGAACTGTCTTTACCTCTGCCAATAAGTATATCAACCATGCCTTTATGAAGCGTGTACTCTCTCTTCAGGATGGCAAACCGATCACCTTAGGCGAGGCGCATCGACTGGCGCAGAACGACGTGATGTTGGGTACAAATAGATATCCCACTCCCACACCATCCGATCCTAACAAGACGACTGCTGAGAAGGATAATACCGAAAATCACTTGCAGTATGCTTTGTTGGGCGATCCTGCTTTGTCTCTCAACCTACCCACAGCGCAAGTTGTTGTTGACGAGATAGATGGCGTGACTATAGGCTCAGGCACAATGGCCACGATGAAGGCTGGCGCAGTGGTAAAAGTGAAAGGTCATGTAGAGGGCGTTGATACTTTTAATGGCGTGGTGACAGCTACTGTGCGCGACACCCAGGAAGAAATAACCTGTAAGTTGAACGATACAAGCAAGGATGGAGCGGAAACGCCGTTCGTCTTCGTAGACCGTACAAAGACTCTCTATCATGGTTCGGACAGTATTCGCAATGGTCAGTTCGAGTTGACGTTTGCTGTGCCAAAGGATATTAATTATGCGGATGCTCAAGGCATGATTAATCTCTATGCACTGAATGTAGACAAGACACTAAGAGCCCATGGTAGCTGTGACCAGTTTATCGTGGGTGGAAGCATTGAGGCGCAAAACGACTCTGTGGGGCCTTCTATCTATTGTTATCTCAACTCGCCATCGTTTGTTGATGGTGGATGTGTGAATAGTACCCCATTTTTTGTAGCAGAAATCAAGGACAAGGACGGTATTAATGCAGCAGGAAGTGGCATAGGACATGACTTGCAACTCGTTATCGATGGCGACTTGGCTAAGACTTACACGCTCAACAACAATTTCAGCTACGACTTCGGAACTTATACCAGCGGTTCCACCTGTTATAGTATACCAGAGTTGGAGGAAGGACCACACAAGTTGCAGTTCCGAGCTTGGGATATTCAGAACAATAGTTCTACTGCTGTACTCCATTTTCAGGTGGTGAAAGGACTGAGCCCACAGCTTTTCAATATTGGTGTTACTAATAATCCTGCTCGTACTCATACCACCTTCATCATCAGCCACGATCGCACGGAGAGTAATATGGATGTTGTCATCGAACTCTTCGATGCTGCAGGTAGAATGATGTGGCGCCATGCAGAGAGTGGCGTGTCAGCTACAGGTAACTACACGGTGGACTGGGACTTATCGGTAGATGGCGGTCGTCCTTTGCAGACGGGAGTTTATCTTTATCGTGTGAAAGTGGCGTCGGAAGGTAGTAGCTATGTTTCTAAAACGAAGAAACTCATCGTTATCAGCAATAGATAAGAGCTACAGATAAGAGCAACCGATAAAAATGAAGCCCTTATTAACAACAAATGTGCTATGTGGCAAAATAAAAACGCTGCCTCTCCGTTTATTTTTAAGCGGTAAAGCATTTTTTGTTTCGAGCAATCGAGTAAAATATTTCGAACAATCGAGTAACTATATTAAGAGCAACAGATTTATAAACAACAAAGAGATATGAATAAAGCATTCAGAATATTACTGGCTGTACTCCTGGCGCAGTTCTCCCTTCTGGCAGAAGCACAGGAGAAGAAGGATCTTTTCAATCCAGTCAACTATGCAGTTGTTTCGCAGACGATAGCTCCTGACGCACGTGGTGGCGGTATGGGAGATGTAGGTGCTGCCACCGACCCTGATGTCAACTCTCAGTACTGGAATCCAGCTAAGTATCCATTCTGTATCTCACGAGCAGGAGTGGCACTCAACTTCACTCCTTGGCTTCGTTCTTTGGTCAACGATATGAACTTAGCCTATTTGGCAGGTTATTATCGTATCGGTGAGCATAGTGCAGTGTCAAGTTCGTTGAGATATTTCAACTTAGGAAAAGTTTATACCTCCTACGAGGGAGCAGAGAGTGGTGAAGGCACTACCATCAATCCCTACGAGATGTCGCTCGATGTGGCTTACTCGCTGATGCTGAGCGAGAAATTCTCTCTTTCTGCAGGTCTGCGTTGGATTTATTCTGATATGCGTTTCGATGAGCGTGAGGACAATTCGCCTGCTTCTGCCTTTGCAGCCGACATTGCTGCTTATTATCAGAACTATGTGGTTATCGGTCAGCGTGAGTGTCAGTTGGGTATTGGACTTAATATTTCCAACATCGGTAGCAAAATCAAGTTTAGCGGCAATGAATACAGCGAGTTCTTGCCAGCCAATCTTCGTTTGGGTGCTTCGCTGATGATTCCTATCGACGAGTACAATCGTCTTACTATTGCTGCCGATGCTAACAAACTGTTGGTTCCCACCGTACCAAAGCAGGAGGAGGGCGAGGATAATTCAGAGTACGAAGACCGCGTGCATCGCGAGTATAATGATATTTCTGCCATCCGTGGTATCTTCAAGAGCTTTGGTGATGCACCTGGCGGTTTTAAGGAAGAGCTTCAGGAGATTTACTATGGTGTAGGTGCAGAATACACCTATAATGATAAGTTCACCCTTCGTGCAGGTTATCATCATGAGGCAGAGAACAAGGGAAACCGTAAGTACTTTACTGTGGGAGCTGGTTTCAGAATGAGTGTTTTCCAACTCGATGCCGGTTATGTCGTTGCCACTGCCAAAAGCAATCCGCTCGACCAGACATTGCGTTTCTCACTCACCTTTGATATGGATGGCATCAAAGACTTGTTTAAGAGGAGATAAGAGATATATACAACCTTCAATAGCAAAAATAGAATCATGAATATTCGTGTAGGATTCGGTTATGATGTACACAAGTTGGTGGCAAGTCGTGAACTCTGGCTTGGCGGCATCCAGCTTCCCTATGAGTTAGGACTCTTGGGCCACAGCGATGCTGACGTCTTGATACATGCCATCTGTGATGCACTATTAGGTGCTGCCAATATGCGTGATATCGGTTTTCATTTCCCTGATACTTCGGAAGAGACGCTGAATGTAGATTCCAAGATATTGCTTCGTAAAACCATCGAGCTGATAGGCACCAAAGGTTATGAAGTGGGCAATATCGATGCTACGGTGTGCGCTGAGCGCCCCAAGCTCAATCCGCATGTGCCAGCTATGAAAGCCTGTTTAGCAGAGGTGATGAATACGGATGAGGACAATATATCCATCAAAGCCACTACTACTGAGAAGTTGGGCTTCACAGGACGTATGGAAGGAATCTCTGCTTATGCCACGGTTCTCATAATAAAAGTTTAATGAGTGTTAACTCACACTTAAAATGTGTTGTGTTCGGACACATTTGATTGATATATATCAAATAAACACTAAAAAGCATCATTTTCCTTTCAAAATGTTTGGAAGATAAGTAGAAAATGTTGTATCTTTGCATCGTCAAAAGGTTAATAGATTGTTTAGGTTAGTAGTAATAGATTTAGGTTTTTAGTTATTAGGTTTTAAGGTAGATTGTTTAACAGATAACAAAGGGGATCGTGAGATTACCTTTGGATTCGAAAAAAAATTAAGTTAAACATAATGATACGCTGCAGCTCGTCGAGAGTTGCAGCGTGTTTTTTTATCATCTCTTTAATGATTTGTTGCGTTAATTGTTTTGTGTTTTCCCTAAATTACATTACCTTTGCACGAGTAAAGATTACTTGTAGCCGTATTCAGGACGGTACCGACAAGTAGTCGTCATCATAACAAGCAAGCGATGCGAATACTCATAGTCAATACAAGCGAGAAGACTGGTGGAGCAGCAGTAGCAGCCAACCGTCTGATGGATGCCCTCAACAACAATGGTGTTAAGGCCAAGATGTTGGTGCGTGACAAGGAAACGGAGTCAATAACCGTAGCCCACATGCCTCGTTCTATTTTTGGACAGTGGCATTTCCTGTGGGAGCGTTGGTGTATCTTCTGGCACATGCACTTTTCCAAGTTGCATCTCTTCGACGTCGATATTGCTAATTCGGGTTACGATATCACGCAGTTGCCTGAGTTCAAGGAAGCAGACGTCATTCATCTGCACTGGATCAATCAAGGAATGCTCTCATTAGGCTCCATCCGCAAGATTCTCAAGAGCGGTAAGCCTTTGGTATGGACCATGCACGATATGTGGCCTGCCACCTCGGTGTGCCATCTCACGATGGGTTGCAATAAGTTTCATGGAGGTTGCTCCAAGTGCAAGTATCTGCCAGCAGGGTGGATGGGCGACTTGGCGGCCAAAGTGTGGCGTCGCAAGCAGCAACTCTACAAGCAGAACAACATTCTCTTTGTTGCCTGTAGCAAGTGGTTGGCTTCTGAGGCTCAGTCGAGCCTGCTCCTTTCTGGTCAGAAGGTAGTGAGCATCCCCAATCCCATAGATTCTCGCATCTATTGTCCTGCCGATCGTTTGGAGGCTCGCACTCGCGCCATCTTGCCTGCCGATAAGCGCATCATCCTGTTTATAGCGCAGCGTGCCACCAATCCCTATAAGGGCATGAATTATCTTATGGAAGCCTGCCAGCAGCTGGCAGACAAATATCCCGAGATGCGTGACAATACCTGTGTTGCCATTTTGGGCGGTCATAGCGAGGAGTTGGAAGGTAAGCTTCCCTTCTCATCGATTTCTTTAGGATATGTGAGTGATGACAGGCGCATTGCCGACATCTATCGTTCGGCCGACGTCTTTGTGTTGCCTTCACTCTCTGAGAATCTCCCCAACACCATCATGGAAGCGATGGCATGCGGTGTGCCCAGTGTGGGCTTTAAGGTGGGCGGTATTCCCGAGATGATAGATCACTGCAAGAATGGCTATGTAGCCAACTATCGTGATGCTGCCGACCTGGCTGCTGGCATCCACTGGGTGCTCTTCGAAGCCGATTCTGCCGAGGTGCGCAACAACTGTCTGCACAAGGTGTCGCTCAGTTATTCGCAGCATGTAGTAGCCCTCAAGTATATTGAAGTTTACAATCAGGCGATGGCCTATAAAAACTACCGTATATGATTAAGTTCACCATCATCACCTGCACCTATCAAGCCGAGCGAGTGTTGCAGCGCACACTCGATAGTGTGAAGAAGCAGTCTTACTGCAACATAGAGCACATCATCATGGATGGCGGTTCCACAGACAAGACCTTGTCCATGATAAGAGCTTATCAGCACAAGATAAGCCGTGGGGAGAATGCCCACGACATCGTGGTAGTGTCGGAACCCGACCGCGGGCTTTATGATGCGATGAACAAGTCGATCGACCGAGCTACGGGCGACTATTTAGTGTTTCTTAATGCTGGCGATGTGTTTCCATCTGCCGAAACATTGGAGTATGTAGCTGGTTGTGTGGGTGAAGGCGAAGTGCTTCCTGGTGTGCTCTATGGCGATACCGACATTGTAGATGCAACAGGGCGCTTTCTGCATCATCGACGTTTGCAGCCACCTGCTCACCTGTCTTGGCGTTCGTTTCGTTGGGGTATGTTGGTTTGCCATCAGTCATTCTATGCCCGTACCGACTTGGCAAAAGGCATCCATTATAATCTCGATTACCGTTTCTCTGCCGATGTAGACTGGTGCATACGTGTGATGAAAGAGTCTGCAAGGCTTCACCTGCCATTGCGCAATGTGGGTGCTGTCATCACTCATTATCTCGATGGAGGTATGTCGGTGCAGAACCATCGTGCTTCTCTTCGCGAGCGCTTCGAGGTGATGCGCACCCATTACGGGCTGCTCACTACGCTCTTTGTTCATGCCTGGTTTGTGATTCGTAGTATCTTCAAAAGATAAGAGCTTCCTTTTGTGATTTTATCTCGATAGTAGCTATGAATGTAATAAGGAATCCATGATTTTCTTTTTATTTTAGAATAATATGGTTTTTTGAATAGAAAAGGCTCTAAATATGAAAGCGGCTTCGATAGTCAATGAAGCCTATTTCATAGAGCAATGAAAGCGGCTTCGTAAGCAGTTGAAGCCTATTGCATTCTGATAGACAAACTATACCCAGATGTTGAGAATTCTTGTTGCCTCGTCGTCTTGCTCGTCTACATCATGATGGCAGTCCGCAAGAAATCTACGCACGCAGAATCACAATAACCAGCCTTTTTTTGCGTTATAAGTCTAAGAAGACTTAAAGCTACAAAAACAATGAAGAAAACATTCAAGACCTTGACCATCATGACTGTGGTCTGCCTACTCACTGCCACAGTCCATGCCGCAACCCATGTAAAGCCCTGGAGTCATGGTAGACTGATGATGTCTGCCAACCATCGCTACCTTCAGTTGGAAGATGGTAACCCCTTCTTCCTTCTGGGAGATACAGGCTGGCTTCTCCCTGAGCGTCTCGATCGTTCCGAAGTACAGTATTACCTTCAGAAATGTCGTGCAGCAGGCTTCAACACGGTCTTGGTACAGGTGATGAACGGAACGCCATCCTATAACATCTATGGACAACCCTCGTTGCCTGCAGGCTGGGATATGTCGAAGGCCGACCCCGCAGGCATGTATAGCTATTGGGACCACATGGATTACATCGTCAGCCAGGCCGAACAGAATGGTATCTATATCGGTATGGTGGCCATCTGGGGCTCGCAGGTGAAGGCAGGTAATATCAATGCACGCCAAGCCAAGGCTTATGGCAGTTTTCTTGCCAACCGATACAAGGACTCGCCCAACATCATCTGGGTGATGGGTGGCGACATACAGGGTGATATTCATCCCGAGGTGTGGGAGTCGTTGGCAAGTTCCATCAAGAGCATCGACCACAACCACCTGATGACGTATCATCCCCGTGGACGCTATACGTCTGCCAAATGGTGGAGCAAGGCTCCGTGGATAGACTTCCATGCTTTTCAGAGTGGACATCGCAAGTATGGGCAACGTATGGGCAATAAAGACTATCCCATTCCCGACAATACTGAGGAAGACAACTGGATGTACGTGGACTCAACCTGGGCCTATAAGCCTATGAAGCCCGTGCTCGATGCAGAGCCCAGTTATGAGGATATCCCCAAAGGACTACACGACCCTTGTGAAGAGCGTTGGCAAGACTATGATGTGCGCCGCTATGCTTACTGGAGTGTTTTTGCCGGCTCTTGTGGTCACACCTATGGTCATAACGCCATCATGCAGATGCTGAAGCCTGGTTATCCCACTGGTTATGGCATCAGCGGCTCGGAGAAAACTTGGTATCAGGCTCTTGATGACCCTGGCTTCAATCAGATGAAGCATCTCAAGAACCTGATGCTCACCATGCCTTATTTCGAGCGGGTGCCCGACCAGAGCATCATTGTGGGCAGGAATGGCGAACGCTACAACCGTCTGCTTGCCACCCGTGGCAAGGATTACCTGATGGTGTACAACTACCACTGTGTGCCCATGAAGATAGACCTTCGCAAGGTGTCGGGAGACAAGAAGAATGTGTGGTGGATGGATGCAGCCACAGGAAGCCTCGAATATATAGGCGAGTTTGACAGCCGTGTAGTGACCTTTGCGCCACAGAAGGGAGTTCGAGGCATCAGCGACGGCGTGTTTATTGCCATCGACAGCAGCAAGCATTATCTTGCCAAGGACCAAAAACAGATTGCCAACCAGGGCTTGGCAGGAAAACCGAGAGATCTGAACGAGTAGGTTGCTCTGCCAATACATGTGTTATTTTATCTTTTTTAATCTCTTATCTTTTCCGTTTTCACAAAAATAAGCTATCTTTGCCGCCCAATTATACATAAACATGAAAGTAATGATGGATGAAAAACAGAGATTGAGAGAAGTTTACAAGGTAACAATAGCAGGCAGCATCATCAATGTGCTATTGCTCGTGCTGAAGTTTGCCGCAGGCATCTTAGGACATTCTGCTGCCATGATAGCCGATGCCATCCATTCGCTCACGGACTTTGCCACCGATGTCATCGTGTTGGTGTTTGTCAAACTTGGCAACAAACCTATGGACAGGGATCATGACTACGGTCACGGCAAGTACGAAACCCTCGCCACAGCCATCATCGGCATCTCACTCTTTGCTGTGGGCATGATGATATGTTGGTCGGGGCTTGTCAAAACCTATCACGCCTTCTTAGGCGAAGAGCTACAGCAGCCAGGCATCGTCGCCCTTGTGGCAGCAGTGGCGAGTGTCGCACTCAAGGAGTGGGCTTACCAGTTCACGGTGCGTATAGGGCGCAAATATCATTCAGAGGCAGTGGTGGCCAATGCTTGGCACCATCGCAGTGACGCTCTGTCGAGTATCGGCACGATGATGGGTATTGGCGGTGCCATCCTCTTGGGCAGCCACTGGGCTGTGCTCGACCCTTTGGCAGCTATTGTGGTGAGCATCTTCATTATCAAGGCAGCTTGGTCGTTGGTGATGCAGAGTGTCAAGGAACTTACCGATGCCAGTCTCTCAGATGCAGAAGAAGCCGACATCGTGAAGACTGCTGCCGAGGTGCAGGGAGTTTGCGAGATTCACAATCTGCAAACTCGTCGCATAGGCAACAAGATAGCCATCGAGATGCATGTCCGTATGCCTGGTTCACTCTCGCTCTATGTGGCTCATGAGCGTGCCACGGCCATAGAACAACGACTCAAGCAGAAGTATGGTGCCGATACCCATGTGGGCATTCATCTCGAACCCATCAAGATTAATGGTAGGTATCAGGCGCCAGAATAAACATCTCTCTCCGCCCCCAAGAAAAAAGAAAAGTCTTCAAAACCAGTGCAAACTGGCTTGAAGACTTTTTTTTGGTTTCCACAAAGTGTGTATCGTGCAGAAGGGCTTTACCAACCGAGGTTGACACTGGCACCAGCCATGATCCACAGCCCAGGCTGTTTGATGGCAGCGAGGTCGTAGTAGCGATGGCAAGTGATGTTGTCGGCCTTCACGTAGATGCTATATTTCTTCTCATCCCACATGAGCTTGCAGTCCACCTTGGTATAGGGAGAGTAACCATTCATGCGTTGCTGCCAGCGCACCGCCCATGAAGCAGAAAGTTTTTTCCATATCTGATGATCCAAGCCGAAGACAGCTTTGTGCTTGAGATATTCCAAAGCATAGAGCGACTTGAGAATGTCGGCATCGGTTTTATGATCCTGGTAGATATAGGCATATCCCACCTTGATGCGTGTGATGAAGCAGTTGTGTATGAGCTCTCTCATGTAGATAGTGGCATCGAGGTTATAGCCCATGTTGTTGAGTTTTCCGATATTCATCACGTGATATTTGCTGTCGGCGAGTTCGGTTTCTGAAGTCTGTACCCAGTCTATCATGTTGGTGCCGTGTGCATAGAATCCGCTTATCGTAGCAGCCAACCCCTTCTGTCGGTACTGTGCCCCTATCTTGAAAGTAGAGTTTTTCTCAGGGCTTAGTGTGATGTCGCCTTGTTGCACCACATTACTGATATATAAATCGGTGTAGGTAGGCATACGCAGAGCCTTGTTCCAGGAAGCAAAGAACTTCCAGTTGTCGTTAGGTCTATAGCTCATGTCTACGCCAGGATAGAAACGGAAGTCGTTATCAAGTCCTGTGTTCTTATTGGCGAGGACACCTGCCGAGAGTGTGAAACCTCCGAAGATGAAGTTGTGCTCCAGCATGATGTTGGTATTGGTTCGCTCACCCTTGCGTGTATATTGTCGGTCGGAGCCATGTATGTTCTTATAGTCTTCTGCAGCCAGTTCTTCGCCGAGGGCAGTAGAGTAGATGCGCTCCTTGCTGATATCGAACGCTACGGCTGTCTTACCTAACATCCATGTTATATTGGCATTTAGTCCGCCTCCATATACATCCAGGTCGTGGTAGTTCTCGCCCGCTGCAGCCCCCGCTTTGCCGCGTGTCAGCTGATAGTGGTCCTTGAAGTTGTTGTAATAGAACTGTGGAGCGATTTGCCATGTCTGGTGTGGGTCGTGCAGGTTGAGGTTGATCGATGCCATGGTGTGGTCGGTCTTCTCATACTGGTTGTTGAACTTGGCGCTGTAGAATGTGTTGGCTCCGTAGCTCTGTTGGGCATATCCCACCTGTGCGTTGATATCGAAGCGTTGGTTGTAGCTCAGGTTGACTTGTCCGAAGCCCTGTCCTTTCTCAAAGTCGCTGTTCTCCGTGCCTCCATCCGAGCGCTTGTAGCCACCGCTGGCAGAGTAGGCGTGTGTCCACTTACCTGTGGTGAATGAAGACTGTAGGCGCCCCTGTGTAGCGAAGCTGCCAAACGATCCACCCTCTACGAGTGCTGCCACTCCATCGTTTTGCGCTTTTCGAGTCACGATGTTGATGGCGCCATTGAAGGCTGATGTTCCGAAAATGCGGGAAGCAGCACCTTCGAGAACTTCGATGTGATCGATGTCGGCAAGTGCAACAGGGAAGTCGGAAGCATTGTGACCCGTCTGTGGATTGGAGATGTTGACACCATTCAGGAGAATGGTAATCTGGTCGAAGGTTCCACCGTTGATGGAGATATCCGTCTGTACACCAAAGCTACCGCGCTGACGGACATCCACGCCAGTAGCTAATTTTAAAACGTCGTTGATAGTCTGTGCCGCCGCACGATGAATGTCATCGCGGGTAATGACAGACACAATCTTGGGAGACTGCTCTGCAGTCATCGGAGCACGTGAGCCAGTAACGTTCACCGCATCGAGCTCGTAAGCTTTTCCGCCCTTGTAGAGAGTGGAGTCTACTTTTACGCCCTCAGTGCTGATGCCTTCTGCCTTAGCATGGCTAAGGGTGGCTACGCTGAGTGCACCTACGAGCACCTCTTTTCCCAGAACGGAGAAAAGAGCATAGCCTTTGTTAGAGAAGCGATTGAACTTCAGGCTGTTGTGCTTGTTGAAAATTGATTTGTACATTAAAAAATGAATGTATAAAAAATAATTAAAAAAATAAGCCTTTGGCGGTTTGCCATGGGCTTTCAGGCTGCAAAGGTACTGCAAAAATCTGATTATGCGAAGAAAATGATTTTTTTTTTCATTTCTGAGTGTAAAGATTTTATCTAAATCGAAGATAATTCCTATAAAAGTCTCGTGTCTATAGTAGGGATGCTGTGCTGGTTGTGGATGATATCGTTGATGGAGATAGTGACCAGTAATTCATGAAACTTTTGTTTTTGTGAGATGTGACTTTAATATATTTTAACTGCTATTTATAGGATGAAGAATACATATTTTATTCAAATGATGCATTTTAAAGAAATAAATCGCTTAACTTTGCACTGGGTTTATTGCTTGAAGGGAGTGATAACTTCTTTAACTTCAATCAACTTCCCTCACAGGGAAAACTTGAATAATTTATATAAAAAAAAGATATATGAGAAAGTTTGACGTAAAAGAGCTCAACGACAATGTTTTTGAGACGATAGGAAAGGAATGGCTTCTGGTGACGGCAGGAAGCAAGGACAGGATGAATATGATGACAGCCTCTTGGGGCTGCTTGGGATGGTTGTGGAATAAGCCAGTGGCGGTGGTCTTCATCCGTCCAGAACGCTTCACCCATGAACTGATAGAGGAGAACGAATATATGACGCTTTCCTTCTTGGGGCATAGTGAGGAAGCACGCAAGATATACAACTTTTGCGGTACGAAGAGTGGGCGCAATCTTGACAAGGTGCAGGCTACAGGTCTTACACCCATCAGCTTGGAGAGTGGAAACGTCGCCTATGAGCAGGCACGCCTCACCTTAGAGTGCAGGAAACTCTATAAGGACAGTATGACTGCAGAGAAGTTTATCGACCAAGACTTGTTGCAGTGGTATGGAGCTAAGGGTGGTTTTCACGATGTTTATGTGGTGGAGATTACTCATGCCTATGCTGCTGAATAATGGCTTGAAACCCGTAGCTCGATGGTCCTTATACCCTACGCATAACAAAACTTTTTAAATAACAACAACAATAATAATGGCACAAGAACAAACAGCTGTAAGAGAGCGACAGAGGCAAAGCATCAAGAAGCCCGAGCTCTATCAGATCATTATCAACAATGATGATGTGACACCCATGGACTTCGTTATCGACATCCTGGAGACGGTATTTTTTAAATCGCGCAAAGATGCCGAGACCATTATGCTCAAAGCCCATCGTGAGGGAAGGGCTGTTGTTGGTGTCTATAGCTACGATGTGGCTAAGAGCAAGTTGCAAAGGGCGCAGAGCATTATTCACAAAACCCACTATCCCCTCGAACTTACCATCGAACCAGCATAAAGATTGATTTATGGAAGAACAAAATTTAGGAATGACGAATGCCTTGGGTGTCATGATAGACAGAGCTCTGGGTAAGGTAAATGATTTGAAGCATGAGTTTATTATGCCCGAACATCTATTGCTTGTGATGCTTGAAAACGAAGCGTTGGTGCTCATCATGGAGGCGATGGAAATCGACAGGAAAGGCATGTGTCAGGAACTCATCGGATGGCTTCAGCAGCAGGAGAGTGTGCCTCATCATGTGGATGAAGAACTGATAAATCCTTCTGCGCTCTTCAAGATGCTGTTTAGCACAGTCTGTATGGCTAATATGGCTAACGAGGTGTCTTATAAGTTGAATGTAGACCAGTTTCTGTTGGCTATGGGAAATCTGCCCCATTCGGAGGCGGCATATCTCATCAATAAGTACCTCGGCAACAAGAAGCAAGAAGTGGCGACAAGGCTTCTCGATTATTTTCCCAACGAGCCTAACGACAGCAGAGGCATCATAGACTCGCTGTCTGAGGTGTTTGACGATGATGGGCATGAGGAAGACGACGACATTTACGATGACGACGATTTCTATGGCGATGAGGATGAACACGCAGAAGATGATTGGCAGGGAAGAAAACGACAGATTTCAGACTGGCATCAGCTCGTGACCTGTATCTCAGAAAAGGTGGAACAGCACAATCCACTCATCGGGCGAGAGGAAGAACTCGATCGCACTATACAGGTGCTATGCCGTGCAGAGAAAAACAATCCACTGCATGTGGGCGAACCTGGCGTGGGAAAGACGGCATTGGTCTACGGACTTGCCAAACTCATCAACGAACATCAGGTGCCTCATCGCCTGATAGGTGCGCGCATCTATGGTATGGACATTGGGCAGATGCTCGCTGGCGCACAGTATCGGGGAGACTTCGAGAAGCGTATCAAGATGGTGATGGATGGAGCCTCTAAGGAGGGAAATGTCATTATCTATATCGACGAGATACATAACATGATGGGAGCTGGACGTGGCTCAGATGGCGGCCCTGATGCTTCTAATATGCTCAAGCAGTATCTGGAGGCAGGTGACATTCGCTTCATCGGTTCTACCACCTATGAGGAGTATAATCGCTATATGTCGAAGAGTAAGGGCATCGTGCGCCGATTCCAACAAATTGATATCAAGGAGCCTTCTGTCGATGAAGCAATCAAGATTTTGGAAGGCTTGCAGTATAAGTATAATGCCTATCATGGTGTCACCTATCGCAAAGACGCCCTGGAATATGCCGTGCGTGCCAGCGACAAGTATATCAGTAATCGCTTCTTGCCCGATAAGGCCATCGACCTAATGGACGAGGCGGGAGCTTATTTGGAAGTGCATCCTGCTAACCGCAAACGCTCTTATGTCACCAAGGCGATTATTCAGCAGATTCTCACCAAAGTGTGCAAGATAGATGCTGCTGCCATTAAAGACGAGGACACCAATGCACTAAGCTCTCTGCGACAGCGTATGTTGGCTAAAATCTATGGTCAGGATGCAGCTATTGACAAGGTGGTAGAGGCAGTGATGATGGCGAAAGCAGGACTGGTGGAAGATGATAAACCACTGGCTTCGCTCCTCTTCGTGGGACCTACGGGTGTCGGCAAGACGGAAGTGGCACGTGTTCTCGCTCATGAACTTGGCATCCAACTGGTGCGCTTTGATATGTCAGAGTACACAGAGAAGCATGCCGTGGCAAAACTCATAGGTTCGCCTGCTGGCTATGTGGGCTATGAGGACGGCGGACAGCTCACTGATGCCATCCGCAAGACGCCCAACTGTGTGCTTCTGCTCGACGAGATAGAGAAAGCACATAGTGACATCTATAATATCTTGTTACAGGTGATGGACTATGCACGACTGACCGACAACAAGGGACAGAAGGCAGACTTCCGTCATGTGATTCTTATTATGACATCGAATGCTGGAGCTCAGTATGCTTCCCAGGCCAACGTGGGCTTTGCAAGCCATGTGAGCCGTGGACAGGCTATGCTGGCTCAGGTGAAGAAGACTTTCCGTCCTGAGTTTATTAATCGACTATCCGACACGGTGGTGTTCTGCGATATGGATAAGCACATGGCAGAATTGATTCTCGATAAAAAGTTGGCACAGCTCGCTACCAAACTTGCAGCCAAGAATGTTTCTCTTGAACTCACTACCCAAGTTCGCGAACAGCTGCTCAAGTGGGGATTCACCCATGAGTATGGTGCGCGTGAGATGGATCGCGTCATTGGCAACCGTCTCAAACCTGTACTGATGAAGGCCATTCTCTTTGGTAAACTGAAAAAAGGAGGCAAGGCTGTGATCGACTTGAAAGGTAAGGAATTGGTGTTGTAAGGAGATTTGAACTTTTGGGTGACAAAAAATACATAAGCAAACAATGATTTTCAGAATAGACGAAACGACCCCTTTTCCGACTTTCCCCGACCCACGCTATGGGGATGAGGATGGACTCTTTGCCATAGGTGGCGACTTAAGTATCGACAGATTGCTGTTGGCTTACTGTCACGGTATTTTTCCCTGGTATAGTTTTCGTGATCAGCCCGAGATACTGTGGTATTGTCCTATGCAGCGTTTCGTCATCTTTCCCGACGAGATACATGTGAGCCATTCCATGCGCACACTCATCAACAAAGACCAGTACAGCTACAGCATCAATGAGGCGTTCGACGACGTCATCGAACAGTGCAGCAAACTACGCATCGAGCAGGATGGAGCCTGGCTGGGCGACGATATGATCAAGGCTTATACGGAGCTTCATCGTCAGGGCTTTGCCTCGAGTGTAGAAGTGTGGGACGACGCTACCGATCAGCTCGTGGGCGGACTCTATGGCGTCACCATCGGCCCTGTGTTTATTGGCGAGAGTATGTTCTCCCTCGTTCCCTCAGCCTCCAAGCTGGCGCTCATCTATCTGGCCCGTTTCATGCAGCGTAAGGGAATGAAACTGATAGACTGCCAGCTTGAAACGTCGCATCTCCGCTCCATGGGTGGAAAGTTTATTTCCTATGATGAATATATGAAAATCATAAATGATTAATGTAGGAGCAAGGCGGCGGATTAAATGTAACTACTCCCCATATAGAAAACTTCGTTACTAAAGCATAAACTTGATTTAAAAGTTCCGTTCAAAGCCTCTGAACATGTATTCAAAGGCTTTGAACGGATATTCAGAGCCTTTGAACATATATACAAAGCCTTTGAATAGAGATTTATCCCTCTTTTCTGAAAAAAACTTATGACAGCAAGCGATTAGAAGATTGGTGTTCCGATGCAGCCGTTGGGGGCTTGGATGTGGAGTAGGGCGCACACGGTGGCTGCAATGTCGGTCATGAAGTGAGGCTGAGTGGTTGCACCATGCTGTATGTGCCATCCCATGAAGAGGCATGGAATGTGTATGTCGTAAGGATTCCATGCACCATGACTTGTCCCCTTGGGGCTATAGTACTCATAGTGTGCAGGTTTGAGTACGACTTGTACGCCTCCGCTACGTTCACGGTTATAGCCATTGATGGCGCGGAACTTCAATTGTTCAGGGATGCTTTCTGTTGATGTCTTCTCCATGTCGAAAGCATAGTGTACGTCGTGCTCCTTCTTAAGGCGATTTACTACGCTCTGTTTCACTGCAGCATAGTCGATGTTAGCTTCCTCTATAGCTGTAGTATCGAAGAATACCTGATAGTTTTTGATAGACAAGACGAGCTTTTTATCGGTGTTGAATTGCGCTTTCAGCATATCGTTCAGCTTCTCTACCAACCCCTTCTTGTTCCAGATGCCAGCAGGGATTTTTTGGTCTTTCAGGAATGTGGCGTTGTTTACACCGCCATGGTCGGCAGTGAGGAAGGCGAGGTAGTTGCCCTTACCAATGGTCTTGTCGAGATAGTCAAAGAAGTCGGCGAGAGCTTTGTCCAGTCTGAGGTAGCAGTCTTCCGTCTCTATGGCGTTGACTCCCACTTGATGGCCGATATAGTCGGTGCTTGAGCAGCTGATGGTGAGCACGTCTGTATCGCTGTTTCTGCCAAGGTTTTCTCCCTCAATGGCCGCTTTTGCGATGTCGAAAGTCAGGTTGCAACCGAAGGGGGTGTTACGTATAATGCCATATCCCTTCTTTTTATAGATGGCTGGCAGGTCAATAGGGAATTGCGCCTTTACTCCCTCCATAAATTCATTCTCGTAGTTGTTGACATCGGCAGCACTCTGCGTATAGGAGTCTATAGGGTAGAGAGTTTCCCATTTTTGCGAGAGATACTTCTCGGGCAGTTTCTGCTTATTGAATTTGTTGACCCACTCGGGCAACTTATCCATATAGAAAGAACTGGTGATGAAGCGACCTGCCTCGTCGTCAAACCAAAAGGCTCCGTTGGCATGATGGCCTGCAGGAAGTATAGAGGCACGGTCTTTGAGAGCCACACCAATCACCTTTGAGCGATTGTTGGTAGCAAGGCGCAACTCGTCGCCGATGGTTGTCGTCCACATCTTGCGTGGCGACATGAATCCTGCTTTTCCGTTAGAGCCCACTGGCTTCACTGTTTGGTCTTCGGTGCAGTAGACGAATTTACCATTTTCATAGAAACTGTTTCCCGCAATGCCATGGATGGAAGGTACGGAGCCTGTCCAGATAGAAGTATGACCGATGGCTGTCACCGATGGGATGTATGGTATCTGGCAGTTCTCCACGTTGAAGCCTTCGCCGAGCATACGTTTAAAACCTCCTTCTTCGTAGCGTGCATAGTAGCGATAAAGATAGTCCCATCTCATTTGGTCTATCACGATACCCACAACGAGTTTAGGTCTTTCTGGTTGTGCCTGTGCGATGCCGCAGAAGGCGCATAAAATCATAATCAGTCTGAAAATTTTATTCATGTTATAGTTTTTTTTGTTGATGTTGTTCTTTCTTTTGCTGAGATGTAGCTTATCTTATGCAAAGATACAACAAAAAACTGAGAATGAGGGCAGAATGATGAAAAATCTGTGAGAATGAGCGGATTAATTGATTTAGTTGGATTCTCTGTGCAGACAACAGATGCCACAGAAAAGTCAGTTGAAGCAAGAGTTTCGTTACTATCCCGTTACTCTTTTCGCTGGCGAGGAGGTCTGAAAAGCCCGTGAGGAAATGGCTGTAAACTATCGGAATACAGCGTTTCGGGAGGTAAAGTTAGGGTAATATCTGATGTTGCCTGCGGGAAAAGGACGAAAAAGACATGAAGCGGATGCGATTGCGCCGATGTGCTGCGGTTTGCTTACAGCCTTTCAGCTCTACAGAAACTAATTTTGCAATTAAAAAACGTAGAGTATGAGCAGAAGCACTTTCAGGGTGTTGTTCTACCTCAAGCGCAACGCGCCGAAAAAGAACGGAATGATTCCCGTGATGTGCCGCATCACGGTGAACGGAAAGGTATCACAGTTCAGCAGCAAGCTGGACGTGGAGGAAAAGATGTGGAACGTGGAACTGGGCAAGCTGACAGGCCGCAGCCTCGTGGCACAGGAGGGCAACCGTATGCTGGACAAGATACGGCTTGGCATCAACAAGGCGTATCAGGAAGTGTGCGACACCGACGGGTATGTCACGGCGGAGAAGGTGCGCAACGCCTATCTGGGGCTGGGTCAGAACCACAAGACCCTGCTGGCCGTGTTCAAGCAGCACAACGAGGACTATGCAAAGCAGGTAGGCAAGATGAAGAGCGAGCGCAGCTACTGGAAATACTGCGTGGTATATAACCACCTGTCGGAGTTCATCAAGCAGCGCTACAAGATGAGCGACATCGCCCTGCGTGAGCTGACACCCGCCTTCATCACCGACTTCGAGCTGTTCCTCCGCACGGAGAAGAACCACTGCACCAACACCGTGTGGTCGTACATGATGCCTTTCCGCAGCATCATCTTCACCGCCATCAACAACGGTTGGCTGGCGCGTGACCCCTTCTATGCCTACCACATCACGAAGGAAGAGACCAAGCGTGGCTTCCTGTCCAAGGAGGAGATTACGGCACTCATCAACGGCACGTTCAAGAAGAAAAGCTATGAACTTATCCGGGACCTCTTCATCTTCTGCTGCTTCACGGGACTGAGCTGGCGGGACATGTACAACCTGACGGAAGAGAACCTGCAGACCTCCTTCGACGGCCACCTGTGGATAAAGACCAACCGCCAGAAGACTGGCGTGGAGTCGAACATCCGCCTGCTCGACGTGCCCAAGCACATCATCGAGAAGTACAGCGGCATGGCAGAAGACGGACGGCTGTTGCCCGTCCCATGTTATGGGAACTGCAAGAACGGCATCAAGGCGATAGCCAAACTTTGCGGCATCAACAAGAACGTCACATGGCACCAGAGCCGCCACTCGTATGCCACCACCATCTGCCTCTCCAACGGTGTGCCGATTGAGACCCTGTCGAAGATGATGGGCCATACCAGCATCCGCAGCACGCAGATTTATGCGAAGATTACCGCCGAGAAGGTAAGCAACGACATGGAACGCCTGTCCAAGCAGATAGAGTCCATGGAGCAGTTCATTTGTCAGACCATCTAACACGGAACGCCATGAGAAGAACTATCAGAATAGACGAGCACGGCCACGTGCGCATGGAGGGCAACCCGCAGGAAGAAGTATGGATGACCCTCGCCGAGATAGCCGACCTGTTCAACCTCCCTGCCGCCACCGTAGGCAGGGAGATAAAGGCCATCCGCAAGACGGGTGTGTTGGTGGACTATGAGGCGTGCAAGTATATCCGCAAGGCGGACGGCTGTTCCGTGGACATCTACCACTGGGACATCATCGTCGCCTTGGCCTATCGTATAAACACTTTCTATGCCCACGCCTTCCGCAAGTGGCTGAAAGAGACAGCGACAAGAGAAAAGGATAAAGAGGTGCACCAAGCCATCATCATTCCCCTGTGGACTTTCGGGAATAACTGAAAGGACAGACAGAAACAACAAACGAAAAAGACGGACGGACAATCCCACTCATCAGGGTTGCCCGTCCGTCTTTTTTGTTCCAATACATGCTTATACATCCGCCTTGCGGTAGTTCGTCTCCAACAGCCGTTGTATGTCATACTCCCTGTAGAGAGCCTTGCCGCCAAGCAGGATGAACGGCAGCACACGGTTGTTGCGCAGGTTCTGCAAGGTGCGGCGGCTCACCTTCAAAACTTCCGCCACCTCCTTGTCCGTCAGGTAACGGTCACCGTTCAGCGGAGGCGTATATTCCTGCAGGAAGCGGTTTATCCTGCGATGGCTGTTTTTAAGCGAGAGGAGCATGTCCGCCACCTGTCCCTGCTCCAGCGTGAGAATCTCCTGCTTCATAGGCTGGTCTCCCTGCTGTCCGCAACAAGGTTTGCCACATCCTCCCTGCGGTAATAAAACTTCTTGCCAATCTGCGAGCAGGCAATCAATCCCTTGTCTCGCATCGTTTGCAAGGTTCTCGGAGTGAGGCGCAGCAGCCGGCAAACCTCCTCGTTGTCCATCCACTTCGCCATGCGCCTGTCCTTCTCACGACCGCACAGGCGGTTCACTTTTTCCGTCAGCGACGAGACATCCGTCATCAGTGCCTCGAACGCCTTTCTTTCAATGATTACTACTTCCATGATTCTGAGTGTTGCTGTGATTGTCGGTGCAAAGTTACGCTGCGACCTCCTAAAACCACTCATTTCCAGCGCAGGTGGCTGCATCTGGAACCGAAAGATGAGCCATCTTGTGCCAGTTGCAAGAAAATCATCTATGAGTCATCTATGAGTCATAAGTTTGCACTTTCCATACCCTGTAATTTTGCAGCAGAAACAAGAAAAACAGTATTGATTATGAACGTAATAATGATAGAAAGTGCCGCCTTTCAGGAATTGGTCGGACACATCGAGAAGATAGCGGAGCACATCCGCAAGTATGAGGACAGACAGCCCGTGCAATCACAGGAACGGTGGCTGACCAGCAAGGAGGTGACCGCCCTGCTCGGCATCAGCCTGCGCACCCTGCAACGCTACCGTGACGAGGGGCGCATCCCCTTCTCGCTGATGGGGCGCACCTGCCGCTACCGCCTCACGGACGTGGAGCACATGATGAAGGAATGCTCCATGAGCGGCAACGCAGAGTGCATCGGCGAACTGCACAGGCAGTATATGGTAAGGACAGGCAAGAAAACATAAAACGGAAAAGAAGATGGATACCTACAAGATAGAACGGCTGTTCCACCTCCTCATGGAACGGCTCGACAGACACGAGAAGATGCTCGACGACCTGCTCTTTCGCAGCCAGCGGAAGTCGCCGAATCAGGAGGAAGGCACGGAGTGCCGACTGTACAACGGCGAACGCCTCTACGACAACCAGGACCTCTGTCTGATGCTACAAGTCAGCAAACGGTCGCTGCAACGTTACCGTACACTGGGCATCCTGCCCTACCTCATGCTCCGGCAGAAGACCTACTACAAGGAGTCGGACGTGGAGAAGTTCCTCGCGGAGCATATCGACAGCTTCCAGAAAGAGAAGATGGCGGACTACAAGGCCCGCATCCGATAACAATTAATGTTTCACAATTAAAAATCAATCAAGATGGCAAAGAAAAAAGACGAAAAAGACGTGCTGATAGTCCGTGACGAGAAGACGGGCGAAATCAGTGTGGTGGCCGGATTACAGGCGGACGGTACTCCCAGACGCACCCCGCCAAAGATGGAGAATGCCCAGGATTTCCTCCAGTTCGACAAGAACGGCGACGTGCTCGACAACTTCTTCCGCAACTTCTTCCGGCAGTGCAAGGAACCCAGCCGATTCGGCTTCTACCGTATCGCGGCAGACCAGGCGGAGGACCTGCTCGGCGTGATGAAGGAACTGCTGAAAGACCCTACGGCCAATGCCGAACTGCTTGCGCCCCACAAGGTGGACACCTCTGCCTACGAAAAACAGGTGGCGCAAGAGCAGAAGACGCAGAAAGAGCAGAAGCAGGAACAGAATCAGACAAACAATGTAGAACTCCAAAAACAAGAAAACATGGAACAGAAACAACAGGAAAACGTGCAGCAGAACGCACAGGAAAACAAACAGGAGAACAAGCAAAGGCAAGGTTACCAGCCCATCGACGAAAGCCGCATCGACTGGCAGGCACTGGAAAAGAACTGGGGCGTGAAGCGTGAGGAGCTGGAGCAGTCCGGCGACCTGCAGAAGATGCTCAACTACGGAAAGTCCGACCTCGTGCGTGTCACGCCCAACTTCGGCGGCGAGTCGTTCAGCCTCGATGCCCGCCTCTCCTTCCGCAAGGACGATGACGGCAACGTGCGCCTCGTTCCCCACTTCATCCGCAAGGAGCAGAAGCTCGACGAGTACAAGGGCCACAAGTTCACCCCGGAAGAGAAGAAAGCCCTGAAGGAGACAGGCAACCTCGGCAGAATCGTGGACTTGGTGGACAAGGCCACGGGCGAGATAACCCCCTCCTTCATCAGCATCGACCGCAAGACCAATGAGATTACCGACATGCCCGCCGCCCGCATCCGCATTCCCGAACGTATCGGCAAGACGGAAATCACCCCGCAGGAGCATGAGATGCTCCGTGCCGGACTCCCCGTCAAGGACAAGCTCATCGAGCGCAACGACGGCCGCAAGTTCGTCACCACCCTTCAGGTGAATGTGGAGCAGCGTGGCGTGGAGTTCGTGCCCGGCACAGGCAAGTCGCCCCGTACCGTAGAAGAACAGAGCAACAAGGAATCCACGAAGGTAGCGCAGGCAGCACCGCAACAGGAACCCGGCAAGCAACGCCGCAACACATGGACCAACAAGGACGGCAGTATCCGCCCCATCACCAAATGGAAGGGCGTGCCCTTCACCGAGGAGCAAAAAGCCGACTATGTGGCAGGCAAGACCGTCAAGCTGGAGAATGTGCCCGACGACAAGGGCGTACCCTCCACCATGTACCTCCGCTTCAATCCCGACAAAGGCCGTCCCTACCGCTACGACACCAATCCCGATAACGCCCAGAAGGTAGCTCCGGCAAACGAGAGCCGCACGCAGGTGGCCGTCAACAGTCAGGGCAAGACCAACGAAGCGACCAAGAATGTCAACGAGCCGCTGCAGAAGGGACAGACTGCCCCGAAGGACGACATCCAGCAGAAGCAGGAGAAACGCAAGAGCAAAGGCATGAAGGTATGAGCCTGAGTGCCACCACTGAATCCACAATTATCCCAAACATGAGAATAGAAACAATAGGTAAAAACAGAAAAAAGTAAATCAGTATGAAGACGATTATCGCAGAGAAGCCCTCCGTGGCACGTGAGATAGCCCGCATCGTGGGTGCGACCAAGAGAGAAGAAGGTTATTTTTCTGGCAACGGATATGCCGTCACCTGGGCCTACGGGCACCTGGTTCAACTCACCATGCCCGAAGGCTACGGCATCCACGGCTTCGCCCGTGAGCACCTGCCCATCCTGCCCGACACCTTCACCCTGCAACCCCGTCACACCAAGACGGAGAAGGGCTACAAGCCCGACCCCAGTGTCGTCACGCAGATACGCATCGTGGGCAGGCTCTTCAGCGAGAGCGAACAGATTGTGGTGGCCACCGATGCCGGACGCGAGGGCGAGCTCATCTTCCGCTACCTCTACAGCTACCTGAACTGCCGCACGCCCTTCGTGCGCCTGTGGATCAGCTCCCTCACCGACAAGGCCATCCGCGAGGGGCTGCGCCACCTCGAAGAGGGCAACCGCTACGACCGCCTCTACCATGCCGCCAAGGCACGCAGTGAGGCCGACTGGCTGGTGGGCATCAACGCCACGCAGGCCATGACCATCGCCGCAGGCAGGGGCACCTACTCCCTCGGACGTGTGCAGACACCCACGCTGGCCATGGTGTGCGCCCGCTACTGGGAGCACAAGCGCTTCACACCCGAAGCCTTTTGGCAGGTGCATCTGTCTGTGGAAGGCACAGGGGAACAGACGGTGAAGTTCTCTTCTTTGGAGAAATGGAAGGAGAAATCCCCTGCGGAGCATATATATAATAAGGTAAAAGCGCAGCCCTCCCTGTTTGTCACCAAGGTGGAGTGCAAGGAGAAGGTGGAGGAAACGCCGCTGCTCTACGACCTCACCACCCTGCAGAAGGAAGCCAACGCCAAGCACGGCTTCACGGCGGAGAAGACACTGGAGATAGCGCAGAAGCTCTACGAGAAGAAGCTCATCACTTATCCGCGCACCGGCAGCCGCTACATCCCCGAAGATGTCTTTGCTGAAATTCCCAAGCTGCTCACCTTCCTCGGCGGCTATCCCGAATGGATTGGCAAGGTGCCCCATAGGGACAGGCTGACCCGCCGCAGCGTGGATGGCAGCAAGGTGACCGACCACCACGCCCTGCTCGTCACAGGCGAGAAACCGCTCTTCCTCTCTAAGGAGGACAACACCATCTATCAGATGATAGCCGGGCGCATGGTGGAAGCCTTCTCCGACAAGTGCGTCAAGGAACTCACCACCGTCACCGCCCTCAGCGGCGAGGCGGAGTTTGCCGTCAAAGGCTGTGTCATCCGTCAGGCAGGATGGCGTGCCGTGCTGGGCGAAGAGAGCGAGGAGCAGGTGCTTCCGCCTTGGAAGAGCGGCGACACCCTTGCCGTATGCGGCATCAGCCTCACAGAGGGCAAAACCAAGCCGAAGCCCCTGCATACCGAAGCCACCCTGCTCTCGGCAATGGAGACGGCAGGCAAAGACGTGGAGGACGAGGAGGTGCGTCAGGCCATGAAGGAATGCGGTATTGGCACTCCCGCCACCCGTGCCGCCATCATCGAGACCCTCTTTGCCCGCGGCTACGTGCAGCGTTGCAAGAAATCGCTCGTGCCTACTGAGAAGGGGCTGGCTCTCTACTCCGTGGTGAAAGGGATGCGCATTGCCGATGCCGCCCTCACGGGAGAGTGGGAACGTGAGCTGACACGCATCGAGCATGGGGAGAAGGAAGCCTCCGCCTTCCATGAGGAGATAGAGCGATATACCACGGAAATCACCGCCGAACTGCTCTCTTGCGACAAGATTTTCGGGCATAAGCCATCCGGCTGCAACTGCCCCAAGTGCGGCAAGGGGCAGATGCAGTTCTACGGCAAGGTGGTGCGTTGCGACAATCCCGAATGCGGTTTGCCCGTGTTCCGCCAGAAAGCCAGCCGCAACCTGATGGACGAGGAGATCAAGGAACTGCTCACTACCGGGAAGACCGCCCTGCTGAAAGGCTTCAAGAGCAAGCAAGGCAAGAGTTTCGATGCCATTATCGCCTTTGATGCCGACTATAACACGGTATTTATCTTCCCCGAAGTGAAAAACAAGGGAAAACATTCCCCGAAGAGGAAATAAATGAGTACCTTCGCCACTGAATCAAAGTCGAATCGTTGGTTTTGAACCTTCGTTTTCTCGCCATGGCAATGATTATGCGAGCTTATCATTGCTCATCTAGCTTAGCGAAAACGTTCTTGTTCTTCTAAGACCGGACTGATTTACTTGGATTTAGTGGTGGCACTTCGGGAGGGATACCCGGAGTGCTTTTTTCTTTCATCCGCATTTTATTATCCACTAAATCCAAGAATAGACATGAACAAGAATGAAAAGAAGCGGAAAGAGCTGTCGTACTACCACCTCTATCTGCAAAAGCACCTTCAAGAGAACCATTTTGAGCAGGCCGGTGATGCCTCCTTCATCGAGACCCGTGCCGACCTGGCCGCAACCGCCTACGAGCAGGCACGCCGTGAGGGCTATCCCATAGCGGGAGCGCAGGAACTGGCGATGCAGACCCTGCTGAAAGGGCTGCACCACTCCAAATACGCCATCCTGCGTGAGGTCATCACGAACGAGTTTGCCTACGAAATCCCAGAAACGCAGCAGGAAGCCTTTACCGCGAAGCTGCTGCCCTTGGTGGACAACGTGTTTTCCATCTACGACCTGTCCGACGACCATTTCGCCCAGTCGTTGGACTATGACCTGCTGTACAGCGAGCTGACGGGAGCTGTCGTACTCTATCTGGCCGAGTATGGCGTTTAACCGCAAGCAGCGACTGAGGGACAACATCGAGGCGATACGGACGGCCTTCCTCCTTGACCGGGAAGAGCGCACCCCCACCGAGGCCGAGCGCGGCACACTGCGCAGCTACTGCGGCTTCGGAGGCTTGAAGTGTATCCTGAATCCCGCCAAGGAACTGATGGATGCCGTCCACTGGGCGAAATCCGACCTCGAACTCTTTGCCCCCACGGCGGAACTGCACCGCCTTATCCGTGAGAACAGCCGTGACGAGACGGAGTACAAGCGTTATGTAGATTCGCTGAAAGGCTCCGTGCTCACGGCCTTCTATACCCCGAAGGAAATCACCGACACCCTCGCAAGCGTGCTTGCGGGGCATGGTGTCGTGCCTGCACGGTTGCTGGAGCCGTCGGCAGGCATGGGCGCTTTCGTGGACTCCATGCTGCGCCATGCACCCCAAGCCGATGTAATGGCTTTCGAGAAAGACCTGCTGACGGGCCGGATGCTCCGCCACCTTCACCCCGACCGAAAAGTGCGTGTAGAGGGATTCGAGAAGATAGAAAAGCCCTTCAACGGCCATTTCGACCTTGCCCTGTCCAACATTCCTTTCGGCGACATCGCCGTATTCGATGCGGAGTACGAGAAACGTTCCATCATGTACCGGGCAGCGGCGAAGAAGATACACAACTACTTCTTCCTGAAGGGACTCGATGCCGTGCGTGACGGCGGCATTGTCGCCTTCCTCACCTCGCAGGGTGTGCTGGACAGTGAGAGCAACAACGGCACCCGCTTCCTGATGATGAGAAAAGCCGACCTGCTGTCTGTGGTGCGTATGCCCAACAACCTCTTCACGGAGAATGCCAACACCGAAGTAGGCTGCGACCTGATCATCCTCCAGAAGAACAGTCGGAAGGAAGAACTGTCGGAAGATGACCAACTGTTGACGCAGACGGTGAAGGACAACCATACCCATGTGACGACCAACCGCTACCTGCTGGCTCATCCCGAATTGGTCATACATACCAGTGCCAAACTGGACACCGACCCATACGGAAAACCTGCGATGGTCTATCTGCACGAGGGCGGTGTGGCAGGAATCGCCGAGGACCTTCGTAAGCGAATAGATGCCGATTTGGCTGCACGATTGGATGTGGCACGCTATAATGGTGTGACAGAAGAGATACCTGTCCAAGCCATTCCGTCTGCAACCGTGGAAATCAAAATAGCGGAAGAAGTCCCTGCAATTACAGAGACTTCGAAAGAACAACTCTCAACAGATTTTTTCGCAGAAGGGAAAGCTGTACAGCTAACACTTTTCGACCTATGGGAGTACACCGTTCCGCAAGAGAAGCCTGCCCCGAAGAACAAGAAGAAGTCCGCTGTTGCCAAGCAGGCACAAAAGGGGAACAATCCCACACCTGCCCGTACGGAGAAGCCGAAGAGGCAGATAGATGTTCTATCAGGTCAAGGTGAAAAAGACCCTTTGACTCCGAAAGAAGAAAAAGACGATGTCCCCAAAGAAGAAAAGAAAACCCTGCCGGGCGACATCTATGCGGACATCAACTGGGAGGACAACCCACCCATCAACGGCTTCTATGAGGCCATGATGACGCTAACACCCGAACGGCGTGTGGCACTGCGACAGGAAGCGGAGCGCCATCGTCAGGAACAGTTGAAGAGATTGGGCGTGGCAGATACGCTCGATCCAGCCTTCATCCCTCCTATGGGAGAGATAAAGCCGCTGTCTGAAGCAGAGCCGAAACATGCTGAGGCAGAGCAGACAGTGGATAAAACTGCGCAAACCGAAGGAAACGGATTGTTCCAAGGTACAGCCAATGCTCCTGCCAAACAGGAGCAGCCACCGCTTGACCTTACTCCGCATCCCTACGACCGTACCTTGGGGCCACACCATCGTGAAGGCTCCATCGTGCTCGATGCGGCAAGGAACGTGGGCTATCTGAAAGACCTCACGCCCTACGGATCGATGTTCCATCCTGCCGACCTCAGCGGATTCCAGAAAGAGAAACTGATGCTCTACATCTCCCTGCGCGATGCCTACGAGCGTCTGTACAGCTATGAGGCGGAGCACCACGAGGAGAACAAGCCGCAGCGAGGCTACCTCAACACCTACTACGACGAGTTTGTCCTGCGCTATGGCCACCTCAACGCCAAGCAGAACGTGAAGTTGCTGCTGATGGACGCCGCAGGGCGCGACATCCTTTCCTTGGAGCGTGAGGAGAACGGGCAGTTTGTCAAGGCCGACATCTTCGAGCGTCCCGTGTCATTCTCCATGGACGAGATTGTGCAAACCGACTCGCCGGAGGAAGCCCTGTCCGCCTCACTCAACAAGTACGGCACGGTCCATCTCGACTATATGCGCTCGCTCACCGACACCACCGTGGAAGAACTGCTTGCAGCCCTCCACGGCAGGGTCTATTTCAATCCCTTGGCGGACGGCTACGAAATCAGCGACCGCTTCATAGCCGGGAATGTCATAGACAAGGCGGAGCGTATCGAGGCATGGATTGCCGACAACAGGGAGCATGAGCATCTGGCAGAGGCGAAAGAGGCGTTGCAAGCATTGCAGGATGCCGCCCCACAGCGCATCACCTTTGAGGAACTCGACTTCAACTTCGGCGAGAGGTGGATACCCACGGGCATCTACTCCGCCTACATGAGCCACCTCTACGAGACCGATGTCCGCATCGCCTACGCCCCCGGCATGGACGAGTTCTCCGCCGTATGCGACCGTAAGAACATCAAGATATGGGACGAGTTCTGCGTGAAGGGCTACTACCGCCACTACGACGGCATGAGCTTGCTGAAGCACGCCCTGCACAACACCTGTCCCGACATGATGAAGTGCATCGGCCAGGACGAGAACGGCAACGACATCAAGGTGCGCGATGCCGAAGGCATACAGCTCGCCAACGCCAAGATTGACGAGATACGAAACGGCTTCTCCGAATGGCTCGAAGAGCAGTCACCGCAGTTCAAGGAACGGCTCGTGACAATGTATAACCGCAAGTTCAACTGTTTCGTGCGCCCGAAGTATGACGGCTCGCACCAGACGTTTCCTGACCTCAACCTGAAAGGGCTGGCAAGTCGGGGGATTCAAAGCGTTTATCCGTCGCAAAAGGATTGCGTCTGGATGATAAAACAGAATGGCGGCGGGATATGCGACCACGAGGTTGGAACCGGTAAGACGCTGATAATGTGCATCGCAGCGCATGAGATGAAGCGTCTGAAATTGGCACACAAGCCGATGATTATCGGGCTGAAAGCCAACGTTGCGGAGATTGCAGCTACCTATCAGGCGGCATATCCCAACGCACGTATTCTGTACGCTTCGGAGAAGGACTTTTCGACCGCCAACCGTGTGCGCTTCTTCAATAATATAAAGAACAACGACTACGATTGCGTCATCATGTCGCACGACCAGTTCGGCAAGATACCGCAGTCGCCGGAGTTGCAGCAGCGCATCCTGCAAGCGGAGCTTGACACGGTGGAGGAAAACCTCGAAGTGCTGCGCCAGCAGGGAAAGAACGTGTCGCGGGCGATGCTGAAAGGTCTGGAGAAGCGCAAGCACAACCTTGAAGCGAAGCTGGAGAAGGTGGAACACGCCATAAAGTCACGCACGGACGACGTGGTGGATTTCAAACAGATGGGCATCGACCACATCTTCATTGATGAATCGCACCAGTTCAAAAACTTGACGTTCAACACGCGCCATGACCGTGTGGCGGGGCTGGGAAACAGCGAGGGAAGCCAGAAGGCACTTAACATGCTCTTTGCCATACGCACCATACAGGAGCGCACAGGAAAAGACTTGGGTGCGACCTTCCTCTCCGGCACGACTATCAGCAACTCACTGACTGAATTGTACCTGCTGTTCAAGTACCTGCGCCCGAAGGAGCTGGAACGGCAGGACATAAGGTGTTTTGACGCTTGGGCGGCGATATTTGCCAAGAAGACGACGGATTTTGAATTTAACGTGACGAACAATGTGGTCCAGAAGGAGCGTTTCCGCTACTTCATCAAAGTGCCGGAGCTTGCCGCCTTCTATAATGAAATCACGGACTACCGCACGGCGGAGGATGTGGGCGTTGACCGTCCTGCCAAGAACGAGATACTGCACCATATACCGCCCACGCCGGAACAGGAGGACTTCATACAGAAACTGATGCAGTTCGCCAAGACGGGCGATGCCACCTTGTTGGGCAGGCTGCCGCTTTCGGAAACGGAAGAAAAGGCGAAGATGCTCATCGCCACGGACTATGCCCGGAAAATGGCACTCGACATGCGCATGATAGACCCGAATTACGAAGATCATCCCGACAACAAAGCGAGTCACTGTGCCAAGATGATCGCGGAGTATTATCAAAAATACGACGCCCAGAAAGGCACGCAGTTCGTTTTCTCTGATTTGGGGACATACCAGCCGGGCGACGGGTGGAACGTCTATTCGGAAATCAAGCGCAAACTGACGGAGGACTACGGTATACCGCCAAGCGAGGTGCGCTTCATTCAGGAGTGCAAGACCGACAAGGCGCGGAAGGCGGTGATAGACGCCATGAACGCCGGGACGGTGCGTGTGCTGTTCGGCTCTACCTCTATGCTCGGAACGGGTGTGAACGCCCAGAAACGGTGTGTGGCTATCCATCATCTCGATACGCCGTGGCGACCGTCCGACTTGCAACAGCGTGACGGACGCGGAGTTAGGGCAGGTAATGAGATTGCCAAACATTTCGCCGGGAACAACGTGGATGTAATCATCTACGCGGTGGAGAAGTCACTGGACAGCTACAAGTTCAACCTCCTGCACTGCAAGCAGACTTTCATAAGCCAGCTCAAAAGCGGTGCGATGGGTGCGCGTACCATCGACGAGGGGGCAATGGACGAAAAATCGGGCATGAATTTCTCGGAATACATGGCGTTGCTCTCCGGCAATACCGACCTGTTGGACAAGGCGAAACTGGAAAAGCGGATCGCATCGCTCGAAGGGGAACGCAAGTCGTTCAACAAGGGCAAGCGTGATTCGGAGTTCAAGCTGGAATCGAAGACCCGCGAGCTGGGCAACAACACAGCTTTCATAGATGCCATGACGGAGGACTGGAACCGCTTCCTCTCTGTGGTGCAGACCGACAAGGAGGGCAATCACCTTAATATAATAAAGGTGGACGGAGTGGATTCCGCCGATGAGAAAGTCATCGGAAAGCGTTTGCAGGAGATAGCCAAGAATGCCACGACCGGAGGGTTGTACACGCAGGTTGGAGAGTTTTACGGTTTCCCGATAAAGGTGGTCAGCGAAAGGATACTCAAAGAGGGATTGGAGTTTACCGACAACCGCTTCGTGGTCGAGGGGAACTACAAGTACACCTACAACAACGGGCATCTGGCGCTGGCTGACCCGTTGGCCGCCGCCCGCAACTTCCTCAACGCGATTGAGAGAATCCCCTCCATCATCGACCAGTATAAAGCGAAGAATGAGGTCTTGGAACGTGAGATACCGCAGTTGCAGGAGATAGCAGGCAAGGTGTGGAAGAAGGAGGAAGAACTGAAACAGTTGAAGTCCGAACTTGCCGCCCTTGACCGCAAGATACAGCTGGAACTTGCGCCGCCTACACCCGAAATCACCGAAAAGGAGCATGAAGGGCAACAGGTCAAACCGGAAGCGAAAGGTGTGCGAAACGGTATCAGGCAATATCCCGAAGATACATCACCGCAAATACGCAATCCATCGGAAAGTATTATCGCCAATCACACCATAACTGGGCATCCGGGGCTGTATGCCAAGGAGGAAACCCGGTCCAAAGGATTGAAAATATAACCTTAGGAATTTTATCTGAAGTATTAATAAGGGCTATCCCAAAAGGTCTAAAAGTAAATTTTATCCTTTCTGCAAGTATCTGTAGGATGGCAACTGCATTTTTTTTCTTTTTGGGCAGCCCTTATTAAAATTTATTCTTATTTTAGGTTATATACATTCATGTCCATTTATGTAAAAAATTCCTGCTGACCTTGTTTATGTCTTGTCAGTCACCATTTGCAAAACCATATTTGACCCTCAAAGAGGCTGAATTTGATAAGCAACTTGCTACATACTCATAAAAGGAGCTAAATAGAACACGAATGGGAAATACTCAAATGCCAAACTAAAGAAGATATTGGCCAAAATAAACGCTATACCGAGAGAGAAACTTGATTTTTCAACTTCCTAAAACGGTGTTGTTCAAACATTTCTACTTATTTGTACTTACCAGTTGAACCTACGCTTCCCTAATAAAATGTCTATGATAAAAAAAGTTAAAAAATCCTCCCACTTTTGTTAGATATATTTTTTTGTGTAATTTTGTAATCGTTATGCGGCAGTAATAATATACATATTAATACGAGTTAGTAATCCTGTAGTTCTCATATGCTACGAGGAGGTATTA
>USOQ01000021.1 GCA_900556395.1 Candidatus Segatella caccae
AAATGCAAGACATTAGAAACATTGCAGTTATTGCACACGTTGACCATGGTAAGACGACCTTGGTCGACAAGATGATGCTCGCTGGCAAGCTCTTCCGTGACGGCCAGGATAACAGCGGCGAAGTTCTCGATTCCAACGACTTGGAGCGTGAACGCGGTATAACCATTCTTTCAAAGAATGTGTCTATCAATTGGAAAGGTACTAAAATCAATATTCTCGATACTCCGGGTCACTCCGACTTCGGTGGTGAGGTGGAGCGTGTGCTCAATATGGCAGACGGCTGTCTTTTGCTCGTCGATGCCTTTGAGGGTCCTATGCCACAGACTCGCTTTGTGCTGCAGAAGGCTTTGGAACTTGGCTTAAAGCCCATCGTGGTAGTTAACAAGGTGGATAAGCCTAACTGCCGCCCAGAGGAGGTTTATGAGATGGTGTTCGACTTGATGTGCGACCTCAATGCTACAGAGGAGCAGCTCGACTTCCCTGTAGTTTATGGTTCTGCTAAGAACGGTTGGATGGCAGAAGACTGGAAGACTCCTACTGATAATATCGACTATTTGCTCGACAAGATTGTAGAGGTTATCCCTGCTCCTAAGCAGTTGGAGGGTACTCCTCAGCTCCTTATTACTTCTCTCGACTATAGTTCCTATACAGGTCGTATCGCCGTAGGTCGTGTACATCGTGGCACTCTGAAGGATGGCATGAATATCACTATCTGCCATCGTGATGGTACACAGGAGAAGACCAAGATCAAGGAACTTCATACATTCGAGGGTATGGGTCACAAGAAGACAGATCATGTAGATTCTGGTGATATCTGTGCAGTTATCGGTTTGGAGAAGTTTGAGATTGGTGATACCATCTGTGATTATGAGAATCCAGAGCCACTTCCTCCAATCGCTGTTGATGAGCCAACTATGAGTATGCTCTTCACCATCAACGATTCTCCATTCTTCGGTAAGGAGGGTAAGTTCTGTACTTCCCGCCATATCCAGGAGCGTTTGAACAAGGAGTTGGAGAAGAACTTGGCTCTTCGTGTTCAGCCATTCGAGGATTCTACGGATAAGTGGATTGTCAGCGGTCGAGGTGTACTTCATCTCTCTGTGCTCGTGGAAACCATGCGCCGTGAGGGTTATGAACTTCAGGTAGGTCAGCCTCAGGTTATCTATAAGGAGATTGACGGTGTGAAGTGCGAGCCTGTAGAGGAGTTGACCATCAACGTACCAGAGGAGTTCGCTTCTAAGATGATTGATATGGTAACCCGTCGTAAGGGTGATATGACTTCTATGTTGAACATGGGCGACCGTGTGGATATCGAGTTTGATATTCCTTCTCGTGGTATCATCGGTCTTCGTACCAATGTGCTTACGGCATCTCAGGGCGAGGCCATCATGGCACATCGTTTCAAGGAGTATCAGCCTTACAAGGGCGAGATTAACCGCCGTTCTAATGGTAGTATGATCGCATTGGAGACAGGTACAGCCTATGCTTATGCCATCGACAAGTTGCAAGATCGTGGTAAGTTCTTCATCGACCCAGGTGAGGAAGTGTATGCAGGTCAGGTAGTGGGCGAGCATGTTCATGACAACGACCTCGTTATCAATGTCACTAAGGCTAAGCAGCTCACCAACGTGCGTGCATCAGGTTCCGATGATAAGGCTCGTGTCATTCCTAAGACCGTGATGAGCTTGGAGGAGTGCTTAGAGTACATCCGTGGTGACGAATATGTGGAGGTTACTCCTAAGAGTATGCGTATGCGCAAGGTCATCCTCGACCACTTGGAGCGTAAGCGCAGCAACAAGGATTAAGCAAAGCCTCAGCTTTAATATAAATGGAGTTAAAAAATCCTCTCGAAGTCAGCCGTGTGTTGGCCAAGGAGGATTTTTTCTTTTCTCCCCAACAAAAAATAGGTCATATGATGAAGCTCTTTTCATTTTTCAGAAAGTTTGCTTTGCCCTGTTCCCTTGTTTTGGGAGCCTTGGGATATTTGATTTTTGCCAATGTTCCTTTCTTGCAGCCATTGGGTGATGCGGTCGGACCACGGCTTGTGCATCTCATGCCTGTGGTTCTCTTTGCTCTTCTGTATGTTACCTTCTGCAAGATAGAGATTAAGGAGATGAAGCCTAAGGCTTGGCATTTTGTGCTGCAACTCATTCGTACATCTCTCGCGCTGTTGATGGTGATAGCCATCTGTCTTTTTGGTAAGAATTACGAGGCAAAGGTCATCCTTGAGGGAGCCTTCATCTGTTTCATCTGTCCTACGGCAGCTGCCGTGGCTGTGGTGACGGAGAAGTTGGGTGGCAGCATAGGTTCACTCACCACCTACACCGTGATAGCCAATGTTTTTACGATGATCATCATTCCTTCTCTCTTCCCGATGGTAGAGAAGGGTGCTGATGTGTCGTTTCTCTATATGAGTATGATGGTGTTCCGCAATGTCACCACGGTACTTGTCGTTCCCTTACTGCTTGCCCTGCTGAGTCGTAAGTTGTTGCCTCGCTTTGTCGATAAGGTGAAGCGTGTAAAGGACTTAGGTTTCTATATGTGGTGTTTCAACCTGACGGTATTGATGGGCGAAACGGTGCGTAACATTCTTCATGCCACCGTTTCGGGGTGGATACTTGCCCTTTTACTCTTTGTACCCTTGTTGGTTTGCATCATTCAGTTTGCCATCGGCAAGGCTGTTGGGCGCCATTGGGATGCCAGCATCAGTGCCGGACAGGCTTTGGGGCAGAAGAACACGATCGTGGGTATATGGCTCACACTTACTTTCCTCAATCCGCTTGCTGCTGTCGCTCCTGGCGCTTATGTGGTATGGCAAAACCTGGTCAATGGCTGGCAACTATGGTATAAAGAGAAGTATGGTCGCCTGAAATGGTGATGATGTACTTACATGTAATCTACTCAACTTTCGCAAATGGGGAAGTTAAAGAATTTAAAGAAGTTAGAGAAGTTAAAGCCATATGCTTTATAGCTAAATATACAACAAAAAAAGCTATTCTTATACAAATACATCAAGAGCCCACTCTAAAAAAAAGTGGGCTCTTGATGTATAATGCGCATGTTTATTCCTGAGTAGGATAAATGAGGTTTTCTTCCTTGATGCAGTTGAGTACTTCCTGCAAGTATTTCCTTGACTCATATTTTGCCATAGGAAGGTCGTGGAGCAGATAGTTGCCGCAATCTTTGGCTGCCTGTCCAGGAATCTCTCCCTCAAAGTCGGCAACAAACTGGAAAGTACGTTTCATCAGCTCTACGATGTCCTTACTCTCCAGGTCGCCACGTATCAGCAGATAGTTGCCTGTAAGACATCCCATCGGCCCCCAATAGATGATACGGTCTTTCCACTCCTCGTCGTTGCGGAGATAAGTGGCTGCCAAGTGCTCGATGGTATGGATGGCACCATTGTGCAGGCAAGGTTCCTGGTTGGGTACCTTCATGCGGATGTCGAAGGTGGTTACTACTTCTCCGCCTACTTCGTCCTTACGACTGACGTAGATGCCGCGGAGCAACTTGTTGTGATTAATTGTAAAGCTTGGTATCTTGTTCATTTCTGTTTAATGTTTAATGTTGGGTGTTGAATGTTTCTTCATTTTTCACTCTTCGTTCTTCACTTCTAAAGTCTTTTCAGGAAAGCCTTGGTCACCTGGAAGGAACCTTCTGCCATCTTAGCCCAGAAGTCGAAGTATTGCTGTGCCTTGGTGTCCTTGAGTGGCACGTCACTGATGATGCGGAAGGAGATGAAAGGAGTCTGGTAGATGTGGCAGGTATGAGCGATAGAACAGCTCTCCATATCCACAGCCATAGCCTGGGGGAAGTGGTCGAGGATGGAGCGCATCTTCTCCTTGCTGTCTACAAACCAGTCACCGCTGACAATTTGTCCGGCATGAATCTGTGGGTGGATATTGCCTGGCAACTCGTTGATGGCGAGAGCCTTTGCTACAAGCTCCTGGGGTGTGTCGAAGGTGGCTGGCATTCCGAGAATCTGACCATATTCACACTCCTCACCGCAGTAGGCATCATGATAAACGCACGATGTGGCTACCACTACCTCTGTCACGTTGAGGCGTATGTCGGCACCGCCCGCCACGCCTGTCGAGATGATGAGGTCGGGCTTGAAGGCATCTATCATCTCTACGGCTCCGATGGTGCTATTCACTTTTCCGATGCCGCATTGCTGCATGATGACTTCGTTGTTTCCGATGTTGCCAGTCACGAAGTCTTTGTGATTTCTATGCTCTGTCTTGCTGTCACTAAGCAATGTTTTGAGTTGCGCGAACTCCTTGTCCATCGCAACGATGATTCCTATTTTCATATTATAAAATTGCTTTTCGATGTAATTGGGATGCAAAAATACAAAAAATATCTTATCTGTGGCATTTCTTATAAGAGAAAATGATTATCTTTGCAGAAGATTAGCTGCACTCGGCAATTTGAAAACAAGTTTTCCATTGCTCTCGTTTGCGCTATCTTTGCAGAAGATTACGAAAAGAAAATATAAACGTTTATATAAGAATGGAATTTTTGAAGAAGTATCTGCTGGATATTTTAGCAGTAGTAGCGTTTGCCATCATCTCGTTTGTTTACTTCATGCCTGCCGACATCGAGGGACGTATTCTGTATCGTCATGATGCTTCCGCAGGTGTGGGCGCGGGTCAGGAGCGTTCGCAGTTTGAGAAGAAAACAGGCGAGGAGACTCGTTGGACCAACTCCATATTTGGAGGCATGCCTACCTATCAGATGGCACCATCGTATAAGAGTGGTGCGGTGCTGAAGCAAGCATCCAATATGTATCATCTGTGGTTGCCCGAGAATGTGTGGTATGTTTTTGCTTATCTCTTAGGCTTCTATATCCTGTTGAGAGCTTTCGACTTCAGACAGTCGTTGGCGGCATTAGGCTCTATCATCTGGGCCTTCTCGTCCTACTTCTTTATCATCATTGCCGCCGGCCACATCTGGAAGGTCATGGCTTTGGCTTATCTTCCCCCGATGATAGCTGGCATTGTGCTGGCTTATAGAGGAAAGTACCTGTGGGGCTTGTTGCTCACGGCTTTCTTCTCTGCCTTAGAGGTTTATGCCAACCATGTGCAGATGACTTACTATTATCTTTTCATCATACTCTTCATGGTGATAGCCTATCTCGTGGAAGCCATTCGCAAGCATGAGATGCAGCGTTTCGCTAAGGCTACTGCTGTATGTGTGGTAGGTGCTGCCATAGGTATCTGCCTCAATCTGTCGAGCCTGTATCACACCTGGCAGTATGGTCAGGAGTCGATGCGTGGAAAGAGTGAACTGGTGAAGAAGAATGTTGCCAATCAGACTGATAGCGGACTGGATAGAGACTACATCACCCAGTGGAGCTATGGCATCGATGAGACATGGACTCTCCTTATCCCTAATGCCAAAGGTGGTGCTTCTGTGCCACTGAGTATGAGCCAGAAGGCTATGGAGAAAGCCGATCCCAACTTTGTGCAGGTGTATCAACAGCTGGGACAGTACTGGGGCAACCAGCCTGGCACGAGTGGTCCTGTGTATGTGGGAGCTTTCGTTTGTATGCTCTTCGTTTTGGGTCTCTTCATCGTGAAGGGTCCTATGAAGTGGGCACTCTTAGCTGCTACCATCCTGAGCATCCTGCTCTCTTGGGGGCGCAACTTCATGCCTTTCACCGACTTCTTCCTCGATTATGTTCCGATGTACGCCAAGTTCCGCACGGTGGCGTCCATCCTCGTTATAGCCGAGTTTACCATTCCGTTCCTTGCCATGTTGGCGCTCAAACGTATCATCGACGAGCCTGAGTTGCTGAAGAGCAAGATGAAGTGGGTGAGTCTGAGCTTCGCCCTTACTGCAGGACTTTGTGCTCTCTTTGCGTTGATGCCAGGTACTTTCTTCTACGACTTCATCTCTGTGGGCGAACTCCATGCTCTTCAGCAGATACCAGAGGAATATCGCATCCCGCTGATGAGCAATCTCGTAGAGATGCGACAGGCTGTGTTCTCTGCCGATTGTTGGCGTTCGTTCTGGATCATCGTCATCGGCACCATCTTCCTCTTGCTCTACAGGTCGAAGAAGTTGGGTGCTGAATGGATGATAGGTGGTTTGATTCTCCTCTGCTTAGTAGACATGTGGTTAGTGAATAAACGCTATCTCTACGACGATATGTTTGTGGAGCAGACAGTGCGTAGCGCCCCACAGCGCATGACAGAGACCGACAAGACGATACTTCGCGACAAGTCGCTCGATTATCGTGTGCTCAACTTGGCTTCCAATACATTTAATGAGAACGAAACCTCTTATTATCATAAGAGCATCGGTGGATATAGTGCTGCTAAGTTGCGCCGCTATCAAGAGATGATCGATGCACATATCGCACAAGAGAAGAACAAGGTGTGGAACGCTGTAGCAGAAGCCAGCGGCGACATGACCCAGGTGAAGGGTGATAGCCTCTTCCCTGTGCTTAATATGCTCAACACCAAATATTTCATCATGCCGCTGCAGGCAGGACAGACGGTGCCTGTGCAGAATCCATACGCCTATGGCAATGCTTGGTTTGTTGACAAGGTGAACTACATGGCTAATGCCAATGAAGAGATCGATGCTGTGGGCAAGTACAACTTGCGCCATCAGGCAGTGGCGGATGCGAAGTTCAGAGAGCAGCTCGGTGAGAGTGTGCCTCAAGACGACACTTCTATCGCCAAACTGACGCAGTATAAGCCCAACAACTTAGTCTATGAGGTAAACTCCAGCAAGGGTGGTGTTGTGGTCTTCTCTGAGATATACTATCCAGGTTGGACTGCTACTATTGATGGTCAGCCTGCAGAATTGGGACGCGTCAATTACATTCTGCGTGCCCTTCGTGTGCAGGCAGGTAAGCACACCGTCGTGCTCGACTTCCATCCAGCATCGCTTCGCAAGACCGAGACGGTGGCTTATGTTGGTTATGGCATCCTCGTTCTCCTTATTATAATAGGTGTATGGACAGAGTGGAAAAAGAAGAATAAAAATGAACTTCAGAACTGAAATAGAGATACCGAAGGCCGACTTTGAGATCCTTCCGGCAGAGAAGATGCTCTTTGTGGGCAGTTGTTTTGCCGATAACTTAGGTCGGCGCTTCGTGGAGAACCGCTTCCTGGCTACGGTCAACCCCTTGGGTGTGATGTACAATCCTGCCAGCATCCTCCACACCATACAACAGTGTAGCGAGGTAAAGCCACGAGTGGCTGTCTTTACGCTCGGCACCAACCACGTTTATCTGCTCAAGGAAACAGGCGAAATCGTAGACAACTGCCAGAAGCGGCCACAGCGACTTTTCGAGGAGCGCGAACTCACGGTGGAGGAGTGTGCCGCCTATCTGCAGCAAGCCATCGACAGGATACAGGCAGAGCGAGTCATCCTCACTGTTAGCCCCATACGCTATGCCAAGTATGGATTTCATGGCAGTCAGCTATCCAAGGCCACGCTGCTGCTCGCTGCTCAACAGGTGGTGAAAGCCAATCCCGATGTGGTGACTTACTTCCCCGCCTATGAGATTGTGAACGATGAGCTGCGCGACTATCGTTTCTATGCAGAAGATATGTTGCATCCCAGCCAGCAGGCGGTGGAGTACATCTGGCAACGATTCAGAGCTACTTACTTCGGGATGGCGGCAGAACAGTTTCTTGAAGACTGGCGCCCCATTCGCGAGGCTCGTGCTCACAAACCCTTCCATCCCGACAGTGAGGAACATCAGCGTTTCCTCCGTGCGATAGACGAGAAGGAAAGACGATTCAATGAGAAATATTTTAATTCGTAAAATAATGACATATACTATTGAAAAGATTACCACACTGATAGGTGCGCGTCGTTATGGAGATAGAGATAGCAACGTGGGATTTATACTCACCGATAGTCGTTCACTCTGTTTCCCAGAGGAAACTCTCTTCTTCGCTCTCCAGTCGGAGCGTAATGATGGTCACAACTACATTCCTGAGTTGTATCGCCGTGGTGTTAGAAATTTCGTAGTGTCGCAGGTGCCGAAGGGTTATGCTTCCGACTATCCTGAGGCCAACTTTCTTAAAGTGGTCAACACATTAGAGGCGCTGCAGCGACTGGCTGAGCGCCATCGTGATGAGTTCAACATCCCCATCGTGGGCATCACTGGCTCCAATGGCAAGACCATGGTGAAGGAGTGGCTGCATCAGCTGCTATCACCCGAACTCTTTGTCACACGTAGCCCTCGTAGCTATAATTCGCAGATTGGTGTGCCCCTCTCGGTGTGGCTCCTCAACGAGCAGACACAGCTGGGAGTCTTCGAGGCGGGCATCAGTCAGCCTGGCGAGATGTTGGCGCTTCGCGACATCATACAGCCTACCATCGCTGTGCTTACCTATTTGGGGGCTGCTCATCAGGAAAACTTTGAGTCGCTGGAGGCTAAATGCCGTGAGAAGATTATCCTTTTCCATGATGCCGAAACCATCGTGTATAATGGTGATGACGAGACGGTGAGTGGGGTGGTCAACGAGTATCAAGACTACAAGGGTGAGAAGCTCTACTGGTCTTTTAAGGACCCCCAGGCTCCTTTCTTTGTGAAGAATGTTGAGAAGAAAGGCAATCTTTCTATCATTACCTATATATATAAAGGTGAGGAAGACAGTTATTCACTGCCTTTCATCGATGAGGCTTCCGTCACTAACTCGATCATTGCTGCGGTAGTATCGCGCCGTCTCGGTCTCTCTGCCGAGAACCTCGACAAGCGTATGGCACTCCTCGAGCCTGTCGCCATGCGACTGGAGGTAAAGGAGGGACAGCATGGCTGCACCCTTATCAACGATAGTTACAACTCGGATATCAATTCGCTCGATATCGCTCTCGACTTTATGAGCCGACGCCCCGACCATAAAGGTCGTCGACATACCTTGATACTGAGTGATATCTTCCAGAGTGGTGAGTCGCCCAAAGACTTGTATCGCGAGGTGAGCGACCTGTGTCGCAAGCGTGGCGTGGTAAAGTTTATTGGCATTGGTCCCCAACTCTGTGAACAGAGTAATGAGATACAGATTTCTGAGAAGTTCTTCTTTGGTAATGTGGAGGAGTTTATCGACAGCGAGGTGTTCAAGTCTTTGCGCGATGAAGTCATCCTGTTGAAAGGCGCTCGTCAGTTTGGTTTCGACCAGCTCACTGAACTCTTGGTGAAGAAGGTGCACGAAACCACTCTTGAGGTCAATCTCAATGCAGTGGTTGCCAATCTCAACTACTACCGCTCATTCATGAAGCCTCACACCAAGTTGGTGTGTATGATCAAGGCCGATGGTTATGGAGCTGGTGCTGTGGAGATTGCCAAGACCCTGCAAGACCATCGTGTGGACTATCTTGCAGTGGCTGTAGCCGATGAGGGTGTTACCCTTCGCAAGAATGGTATCACCAGCAATATCATGATTATGAATCCTGAGATGACAGCCTTCAAGACCATGTTCGACTACGACCTGGAGCCGGAGGTCTATTCTTTCCGTTTGCTCGATGCCCTTATCAAGGCAGCAGAGAAGGAGGGAGTCACTGGCTTCCCCGTACATATTAAGTTGGATACAGGAATGCACCGCTTGGGCTTCGACCCGGAGAATGATATGGAGGAACTGATAGGTAGGCTGAAGCATCAGAACGCTATCATTCCTCGTAGTGTCTTTTCACACTTTGTGGGTAGCGATGATGATGGATTCGATGCGTTCTCTGCTCATCAGTTCGAACTCTTCGATAAGGGCAGTAAGCAGTTGCAGGCTGCCTTCGACCATAAGATATTGCGTCATATCTGCAATTCGGCAGGTATTGAGCATTTCCCAGAACGCCAGTTAGACATGTGTCGTTTGGGATTGGGACTCTATGGCATCAACTCTCGCAACAATGAGACCATCAACTGTGTGAGCACGCTGAAGACCACCATTCTGCAGATGCACCACATCAAGGCGGGTGAGAGTGTGGGCTATAGCCGCAAGACCATCCTTGACAGAGATAGCGTCATCGCTGCCATACCTATCGGTTATGCCGATGGGTTGAACCGCCGTTTGGGCAACCGTCATGCCTTCTGTCTTGTCAACGGACAAAAGGCTCAGTATGTGGGCAACATCTGTATGGATGTGGCGATGATCGATGTCACGGACATCGACTGCAAAGAGGGTGATAGTGTGGAAATCTTTGGTGAGCATCTGCCTGTCCAGACGCTGAGTGATATCCTCGAAACCATTCCTTACGAGGTGCTGACTACCATCAGCAATCGCGTGAAGAGGGTATATTATCAGGATTAACTTCTCTAAATTTGATAAGAAATTAAAGGAGTTAAGAAGTTAAAGGAGTTAAGACAAATGCCTTTGTGGACTTGAAATCAAACATTCAACACTTCACATTGGGCAAGGAGGCACTGGGAGGGCGTGGCATCTTGCCCGCCCATAAAAAATGTCCTACACACTAAACATAAAAAATAACAGAAGTTTCGCATGTACGGAAGTTATAGTAATTAAAGAAGTTATCACTCCCTTCGGTCGTTAGAAGTTATAGACAATAGCCTTTTTTGTTGTATAATTAGCTATAAAAAAGCATATGGCTTTAACTTCTCTAACTTCTTTAAATTCTTTAACTTCTCCATTTGCGAAAGTTGAATAAGGTATAAAAAGGTTGAGGAGTATGTCGCAAGGCATGCTCCTTTTTTTTGTTTTTAGGCGTCAATATATGTGTATATTATGTTTCGTTTGTGTATTTTATGATAATTTTTGGCTTAAAATACGTTAAAAGATTGGCCTGATTGGTTGAATGAATGGTTTATTTGTATAATTTTGCCAATGAAAAATTAACTACGCGAACAAAAAACGCCTCTTTAGAGAGGCTTCGAGATAAGTAAAAGAGGACTTCTGATAACATTGATGATTTCTAAACAGTAAGGGATGAATTTTTGTCCAAAAAGGACAAAGAATTCTGATATGATGTAAATGATGCAATCTCGTAAATGGGTGATAATTGAAATCTATCAAAAACCGAAATTAAATATAAATAAAATATCAAAGTAAAAGATGGAAAAGGTTCTATTAAAAAAAGTTTGCCTTGTTGTATCCATCCTCATAGGATTGGGTGGTAAGGTGTATGGACAAACAACTTTTGGGGCATCTTCTTATGTAAAGGATGATGCTTCCAAAAAGGTTACGATTACTCTCAATGCTAATGGGGATTTGGCAAATCTACCATGGTTTGGGGCTGGTTATTTTAATGGCTATGATTGTATTATTAATACTGCCAATGGAGTGAAGTTGACAACCGATGATTTTGCTAAGATAGTACAGTTTTCGTACAATTTTGGAAGTCAAAATAACATTTTGGATTTTAATGGTGCAGAGTTTGATGAGGGTGTTGATTTGGTTTCTTGTTTTCCAAATTCTGCATCATCTCCAGCATTTGTTATGCCAAAGAAATCATTGGCTCCTTTGTCGATGTTGCAAACAAACTTGTTTTCAATGGCAACAGAGGACGGAATTTCTACCATTTATTTTAAGGACACAAATAAGACGTTTGCTAAGGCTATAAATTGGCAAGACTATCTGAAAAATAGTTCTAAGATAACAGTGTTAGGAGAGGTAAATGCCGACATGGATTATTCTTCATGTACACAGTTGAAGACTTTGGATATTGTTAGTCCAAGTTTTAAGAATTCAGCTTCAAAGATTACTGTTCCTGAAGGTATTACTAAAATTAAGGTATTGGCAGGTTTTGATGTTGCTCGTATTTTGCCTGAGACTGTTCGTGAAAAAGTTAAAGAATTTACTCCTAAAGCTGACCCTTTTAAGGTTGAAGGATGTTATATAACCATTAACTTGGATAAAGTAACAAGTTTGGAATCAGCTTATTCTTCTGCAATCTCCTCAATGAAATCAAGTAGTTCCCTTTTGAAAAATGCTAATCCTTGTGAAGTCGTTATTAATGGCAAGATAACGCCTACAGATTTGGCATATTTCAAGAATATCAATACTGAATATCTTGATTTGTCAAATGCAACATTTATAGATTCTGATGGAAATGAAAGTGATGATTTTGTAAACTCAGAGAATTTCGCTAATGAAAATATAAAGGATTTGATATTCCCTATTGGAAAAGAGAAACTTGTAACGGAAAATAATGTCTCTCGTTTTCAGGCGTTAGAGGCGGCTGGTACCTATACCGTAATGGAGCCAGCTTCTGAAGATGGTAATACGAAAGCAAAGTATTCTTTGACAGCATATATTAATAAGGCAGGTAAATTGTATAATTTGACAGGAGGCTTGGTTGGTATTGGCAGCACTATTACCAAGAATGGTTCTGTTCAGGCTGATGCAAATGGTCAATATCCAGTGACCTCTTTGACTTTTAATCCAGATTTGCAAAATGTCCAGTCCATCAAGTTGTCTGGTAAGGCAAATGCTGCTGATCTTGGTAGCGGAGATGTTTATTTGGATGAGAAAGGACATCTTTCTGTAGAGCAGTACTCTGATGGAATGGGCTATACGCAAATAAAGGCTAAGGAAACTTCATCAGTAGTTGCTGGTGCTTTGAACCATGGTAATTTTACATCTGTAGATTATGCTGATTTAAAACTTGATATCGATGAAAATACAGCGGAAGATATAAAAAAAGCTGCACAGAATGACCTCTGTTTTTCTATTTTAAATGCTTATAGTCATGTAGCAGATTTTAAATTACCAAGAGATAAGAATGTCTATCGTATTCCCAACAATGCGTTCATGTTCGGTACTTTTGATTTGAAGAGTATTTGTATTCCTGCCAATATTACAGAAATTGGTGGCGCTGCTTTCAAGGGCAATTTTAAGACCACTCTTATATATACTGACAACGGAAAGTCTGGAGAAGATTTTAAGTATGTTGTTGCTGGAAAGTTGGTGGATGAAATCACAAATGAGAATCATAGCATAACTTTGCCAATTCATCTCCAGAAAATAGAATCTGGTGCTTTTGCGCTTGTAGAAAAAATAACAGATGTTTATGTCTTGACTGCTGAGGCTCCTGTTTGCGAAGTAAACTCTTTTAGTTCAGGAACACTTTATGGTTGGGGTGGCTTTACTAATGTCAATCCAATTACTCATAGTAGTTATGTCAATCCAAATCTAAATCCGGATGATAATTCTAAAACATTTGGTGTTCTTCATTGGCCTCGAGGTATTCATAAAAAGGAAGTGATGAAGTTTACAGATATTACTCGTAAGTATAGTATCCAAGATGGTTTGCAAAATACTGATGGTGATGGTAATACATTAGTATGGCCTAACCAAATGGAATATAATAAAGCTTATCTGCAAGGTTCTCATGGATATCTTTGGAATGCATGGCCTACAACTGAGTGGGTTCAGCCAAATTCTGAAAAGAAAGTGGCAGACGACTTATTTGAAAAATATGGTTCAAATTCTAAATATGTATTCTATTCTGCGGATGGTACAACAGATTATGACACGGAAGAGTATAATGCAGACTATCGTGGATGGCATCAGTTTGTGTTAACAGGTTCTGTCAACTATAAATCTGATGACCCGGAATTTGATTTCGCAAGATACAAAGAGGATGATTGGTATTCTATTTGCTTCCCATTCGATTTGGACGAAGATGAAGTACTCAATATCTTTGGTGTTCCTGCTAATAAAACTGTATTGGCGAAATTTAGCAACGAAGAGACTGTTACAGAAAAACCTCTTTTGCCAAATTTGTGTACTCTTTGGAAAGTCGTGAGAAATAGTAGTACCAATCAAATATCCCTTTGGTTTACTGATAATCTTGTTAAGGCTGGTAAGGATTGGGACAGAGAGACTTCTAAGATGATTGAACCAGAAACAAACGCTTATGGTAAGAAAATATTAATTAAGGCAGGTTATCCTTATTTAATTAAGCCATATTTGCCTGCTGATGTAAAAGAAGAAATTAAGGCTCGTGCTAAGCGTATTTTGACTTATAGAGCTGAAAATAATTCTGAAAATGCACGTGATTTTGATAAGACATACAACCAAAAATTGCCATATAGAGATTGGATAGTTCAAGCTGAAGACCCTAATGGCAACAAGTTGAAGACAGAGTCGGGTGAGCCATTCAACTATCAATTCTTGGGAACATATTATACTCTTGATTTGGTGCCTAAGTATAGTTATTTTATGGCAAACAATGGTACCCAAAATGTGTGGTATTATAATGTTTGGGAACCTGAAGTATATTCTGCACCTTGGAATGCAAATACTTGTATTGTTGGTCCAATGTCTAACTTGAATTTGGAGTATAGTGCAGACCAAAAAGACTTTACTTCGGTAACGTTTAACTTTAGCTCAAATGACGATAGTTTTACTAAAGCCAATCGTGCTAAGTTGTTGATGAATTTTGGTAATGACGGACAAACTACAGAAATTGTCAATATTGAAGATAATGGTAAATTAGTGACAGTCCCTGTAGGTACAGTTTACAATATGAATGGACAAGTAGTACGTAAGAACGCTTCGTTGGCAGGTCTTTCTAAGGGAGTTTATATATTGAATGGCAAGAAATATATCGTTAGATAATTAATAAGAATATAAAATATGAAAAAGAAATATATATGCCCAACTACTAAACTATTGAAAATGGATGTTGGCTTTGGAATAATGGCTGGTTCTGGTGGAAGAGATACTGATAATAATGGACCGCAAGGTAGCATTGATACAGAAACTCCGCCTCCTCCAGGAGGAGGATCTCAATCCAAAGGCTATAATGCTTGGGAAACATGGGATGAGTTTTAAACCATTTACACTTTTATTTAATAGATTGCATTTATATTTGTGATGAAGGAAGGGTGTTTGTCGTGGAGACAAGCGCCCTTTAATCGTATATTGTATGGTAATCTGTCATGCCAAACGCAGTGGGCAAGTTTGCCCAACTCATATAATCTACTTTGCCCATAAGGATGGGCAGAACTGCCTCTTGCGATGGGTAAGGTTGTTCATAGGTATGTTCTGACTCTGATTATGTGGATTTTCCGCCGAGAAGCCGGAGGTAGTGATTTTGATTAATCACATTCCTCTTTCAGCTTGACTACGGCATTAATCCAAGGTGTTGCTTGATTCCTTGGAGATTTCAAAAATGTGTTGTTGTGTTGAAGACTTGAAACGGTTTATTGTGAATTTACCTTGCTGCTTACGGCAGGGGCGTTGCCACAATTGATGTTATCATCATTTTCGATTGCAAAATTATTATTTTATATAATGTATAAGGTGGAAAAAATATTTTTTAGTGGTGAAAAAATGTCGAATGTCTGAAATTTGTTATTTTTTGTAACATATCTGACTGATTATTGTACGATTTTACATAATATTTTTCAATTAAAAAGTGATTTTGAAGAAAAAATGTGTATCTTTGCAAAATCAAACTCTTGCGTGCCTTGGAAGAATACTATTAGAAGAAGGGCTTTGACAGAGGGAGATAATAACAATTCAACTAAAAACAAATCAAAAGCGAAGCACTGATTACGTGCTTTTAGCTTACTAAAATTTTCTGTAATAAATGGAACAAGTATTTAGCTATATCATTAGCTTGGGTGCCAGCGTGATGATGCCTATCATTTTCACAATCATAGGCTTGTGTATCGGAATGAAGTTTGGAAAGGCACTGAAGTCTGGCCTTTTCGTCGGAGTGGGTTTTGTGGGCTTGGGTGTCGTTACGGCATTGCTTACCTCCAACTTCAATGATCCTTTAAAGTTGATTTCTGATATTTATCATCTCCAACTCAATGTCTTTGATATGGGATGGCCTGCAGCAGCTGCTGTGGCGTATAATACGGCTGTAGGCGCTTTGATTATCCCCATCTGCTTGGGTGTCAACTTCCTGATGCTGATTACCAAGACCACACGTACTGTTAATATCGACCTATGGAACTATTGGCACTTTGCTTTTATCGGTGCTGTGGCTTACTTTGTGATGGGCGAGAGTCTGTTGTGGGGATATTTTGCTGCCATCGTGTGCTATATCATCACCTTGGTGTGTGCCGACCTGACAGCTGAGAAGTTCCAGAAATACTATGACTTGGATGGTATTTCCATTCCTCAGCCTTTCTGTCAGAGCTTTATGCCGATAGCTATATGCTTCAACAAACTGCTCGATATGATTCCAGGGTTCTCTAAACTCGATATTGATGCAGAAGGACTCAAGAAGAAGTTTGGTGTACTGGGAGAGCCGCTGGTGCTGGGTGTTATTGTAGGTGCTCTGATAGGATGGGCAGCACAACTCGACATCAAGAAAGTTCTGTTCTTAGGTGTTACTATGGGTGCAGTGATGGAGCTGATTCCTCGTATTACCTCTTTGTTTATAGATGGTCTGAAACCTATCTCTGAGAAGACTCAAGAGTTGGTAAAGAAGAAATTCAATGGTAAGAAGGTACACATCGGTATGAGTCCTGCACTCGTTATCGGTCATCCCACTACCTTGGTAGCTTCTGTCATCTTGATACCCGTCATACTTGCTATCGCTGTTTTCTTGCCAGGTAATCAGTTCTTGCCTTTGGCATCATTGGCAGGTATGTTCTATCTATTCCCACTCATTCTGCCATTCACTAAGGGTAATGTGGTGAAGACCCTCATCATTGGTCTTGTGGCGCTTATTGTCGGTCTGTATTTTGTTACCGATATGGCTCCCGACTTCACGTTGGCAGCCAACCAAGTGTATACAGCTACAGGTGATAATGCCGCTCATATCCCTGACGGATTCTCTGGTGGAGCCCTCGATTTTGCTTCTTCACTCTTCGGATGGTTGATTTATCGTGGCGTGAAGCTTCAGTATGTTGGTATGGCTCTGCTCTCTGTGGTAACTCTTGCCATGATGGTGCTAAATCATCGTCGCATCGTGTGCGAAGAAAGAAAGGCAAAGGCTCAGAGTGAGGAAGTAGAATAAGGTATCATTATTCAAATAGAAGAATTTAAAAAAAAACAATCATAATATGAAGAAAACGATTTTATCTTTTGCTTTGTTGCTGCTTGCCAGTGCAGGCTTTGCACAGTGTGGCAAGAATGTTGGTTATGAGGTAAAGGCAGAAAACGCCTACACTAACTATAATGTGCGTTATGCCAGTCATCCACAGGATGCTAAAAACTATGATACCAAGCGACTGCGTGCTGAGTTTGCCATTGAGAATGTGATGGTTCCAGGACAGGTGAACTGGACTTATACGATGTTCGACCGTTTCCTTATTGGTGGTGCTGTGCCTACTGCAGCTCCGCTGAAACTCACATCTATCGCTCCGCTTTACACCGATAAGCCCAACGATCAGAAGAATCTTCTCGACAATCGTGAGTTGGGTATCATCAATGTTGGTGGTGAGGGTTTCGTTACTGTAGATGGCAAAAACTATACTTTGGGATTCCAGGAGGCTCTCTATGTGGGACGCGGTGCCAAGGAAATCACTTTGGCAAGCAAGGATGCCGCTAAGCCTGCTCATTTCTATATGAATAGTGCTACAGCTCATAAGGCTTATCCTACCAAGAAGGTTACGCTGAAGGAAGCTAACAATATCAAGGCTGGTAGTCTGAAGGAGAGTAACGACCGTGTTATTCATCAGATGATAATTGATGGTGTGGCTGGTGTGCGTACTTGTCAGTTGCAGATGGGTATCACTGAGCTGAAGGAGGGTAGTGTGTGGAACACCATGCCTGCACACTTGCACCTTCGTCGCATGGAGACTTACTTCTACTTCAATGTACCAGAGGGACAGAAAGTGATGCACGTCATGGGACAGCCACAGGAGACTCGTCCTATGTGGCTTCTCAACGAGCAGGCGGTTATCGCTCCTGAGTGGTCTATCCATTGTGCTGCAGGTACAAGCAATTATACCTTTATCTGGGGTATGGCTGGCGAAAACCTCATCTATAACGATATGCAGGTGGTGAAGATTCCTGATTTGAAATAACAATATAAATGCTTAAAAACTTTAATAATGAACGCTATTCAAACAAGTAAAATGTCCAACTTCCGTTGGGTTATCTGTGCGTTGCTCTTCATTGCAACCACTGTCAATTATATGGACCGTCAGGTTCTGTCATTGACATGGAAAGACTTTATCGCTCCAGAGTTTCACTGGACTGATGACCACTATGGTACGATTACGGGTCTTTTCTCTATCTTTTATGCTGTGGCTAACCTCTTCGCAGGTAAGTTCGTTGACTGGATGGGAACCAAGAAGGGTTATCTCATCGCCATCTTCGTATGGTCTACAGGTGCTGTGATGCATGCAGGTTGCGGATGGGTAGCCATGCAGATGGAGGGCTACGACTCTATTGAGGCGTTGCGCATGGTACAGGCAGGTAGTGATGCTGCCGTTGCTATTGCTACCATCAGTGTATGGCTCTTCCTCTCTTGTCGTCTGATTCTTGCTGTCGGTGAGGCAGGTAACTTCCCTGCTGCCATCAAGGTGACTGCAGAATATTTCCCTAAGAAAGACCGCGCTTTCTCTACCGCCATATTTAATAGTGGTGCATCGGTAGGTGCTTTGGCTGCTCCTGCTACTATTCCTTTGCTGGCTCGCAGCATGGGCTGGGAGTGGGCTTTCATCATCATCGGTGTGCTCGGTTATGTGTGGATGGGTCTCTGGGTATGGCTTTATGAGAAGCCTTCTAAGAGCAAGCGCGTCAATAAGGCTGAGCTTACTTACATTGAGCAGGATGAGGAAATCGAGACCTCGGATGCTGTAGAAGAAGAGACTGAGGAGAAGTCTATCAGCTTCTTGAAGTGTTTCACTTTCCGTCAGACTTGGTCATTCATCGTAGGTAAGTTGATGACTGATGGTGTGTGGTGGTTCTTCCTCTTCTGGGCTCCTGCTTATTTCTCTGATCAGTATGGTTACTCATCTGACTCAGGTATGGGTATTGCCCTCATCTTTACTCTTTATGCTATTGTTACGGTTTTGAGTATTGGTGGTGGTTACTTGCCAACTTACTTTGTTGATAAGAAGGGTATGAATCCTTATATCGGTCGTATGCGTGCCATGTTGATTTTTGCTTGCTTCCCATTGCTCGGTTTGATAGCACAGCCTATGGGTGAGTACAGCGCATGGTGGCCTGCTATCATCATCGGTTTGCTCGGTGCGGGTCATCAGGCTTGGTCTGCCAACCTGTATTCTACCATCGGTGATATGTTCCCTAAGTCAACAGTTGCTACCATCACTGGTATTGGTGCTATGGCTGGTGGTATCGGTTCGTTCCTTATCAACAAGGGTTCTGGTATGCTCTTTACATACGCAGAAGGTCAGGGTGCTGCTTTCAGTTTCATGGGCTTCGATGGTAAGCCAGGTGCTTACATGATTGTATTCTGCATCTGTAGTGTGGCTTACCTCATTGGTTGGTGTATCATGAAGGCTTTGGTTCCTAAGTACAAGCCTATTGTAGTGGAGTAATGATGAATTAATCATGACTAATAGATAATGAATATTTCTGTTATTCAATTATTGAATACTAAATAAGAAAAGCGCATCAGCAAAATAAATGTTGATGCGCTTTTATATTTTCCCTTTTTGGAGCCTTTTTTTACCTTTTTACTTTTTTACCTCTTTTACCCTTTTACCTTTAAATAAATCCCTGTTTCTTCAGTGCCTCCATGAGTCCTGTGCTCATAGCCTCACAATCCTTCTTGGTGTAGCGAATGTCGGTAAACACTTGGGCAAGTGTTTCTACATGGTTGATACGTACAAACTCTTGGTTCTCTTCAAGAGCTTCCTTTTCGGCATAGAAGTCATCTATCTTCTCAGGAGTATAGTCTGCATAGGTCTCGTTATGTATGATGGAGCGCAGAGGCAGGCGATCGCTCAGCGAAGGCTGTTCATCGGGCCATCCCACGGTGAGAGTGGCAACAGGCATTACCAGCTTAGGCAACTGTAAAGTATCGATAATCATCTGAGGCATATAGATTGTTGTGCCTAAGAAGCAAGTACCTAACCCTGCTTCTTCTGCCAGGTTGGTAAAGGTCTGGGTGAAGAGTAGAGCGTCGGTAGCAGCATTCATAAAAGAGAGGATGTTGTCATAGCCGGGGTGAGCCTTGCGATGTTCTGCCCATAGCGTGGTGCGGCGATAGTCGGCACAGATCGTTAGTACGACGGGGGCGCTTGTCACCATGGGTTGATTGAAGTGGGCTGGTGCCAAGGCTTTCTTGCCTTCTTCGCTACGGGTTACTACTACGCTATATAGCTGCAGATTGCCCATGGTAGGGGTGCGTTCTGCTTCCTCGAGCAAACTATTGAGCAATGTTTCTGATACCTCGCGGTTGGCATATTTGCGAATGGATGTTCTTTTTTTGATTGATTCCATAAGTCTCTATATATATAATAATGTATAAGAATTGTTTGAATGATATTTGTGCAAAGTTACACAATCTTTCTTGATTTCTGCACATTCTACTTCCTTTTTGTTCTTTTGTACTGCAAAAAGTTGCATAGTTGGGAAATAAAAGTTAAATTTGCATCCAAATTTAGTTGAACATTCATAGAACTAACCTTGTAAATGGAGAATAAAGATCGAAAAACTTTCGAGCAGGCATGCCATGAGGTCTTGGAACAAGTGCATCAAATCCTCTTTGATTTTCGCCAACGCTTTGAAGGCGAACAAGTGGATATTACCAAGATCCATCGTGAACTGGTGAAACAGGTAAACGACGTACTCAATATTCAGCCTTGCCATCCCGAAGTGGTGGAGGTTCGCCCTAAAGAGTTGGACTGTGATGTGGTTAGATTTCAGAACAACAAAGACAAGTGGGTAGCCCTTGTCGGATTGCTCGATGGTCATCCCTATGAAATATTTACTGGTCTTCTCGATGATGAGGAAGGCATCATGTTACCCAAGTCGGTAATGAAAGGTAAGATCGTAAAGGAAGTGAATGGTGATGGTACCAAGCGTTACGACTTCCAGTTTGTTAATAAGCGTGGATACAAGATGACTCTTGAAGGTTTGAGCGAGCGTTTTAATCCTGAATATTGGAATTATGCCAAACTCATATCGGGTGTGCTTCGTTATCGGATGCCTATTGAGCACGTCATCAAGTTGGTAAGTCAACTACAGCTCACCTCTGAAAGTATCAATACCTGGAAAGTGGGTGTGGAGCGTGCATTGAAGAAGTATGTGTACGATGAATCTCAATCTTCAGAGAAGGAGGTGGAGTATGACGGCGAAGAGTAATCCTGCGATGGAAGGGTGGCAGGCAAAGAGTACTAAAATCTTTCTACGCCAGGTGCGCTTTCATGCCTATCATGGTGTGCTCGAACAGGAGCGCAGAGTAGGCAATGATTATGTCATCAACGTGGTGGCAGAATGTGACTTCACTCACGCCATGCTGACCGATGAACTCGAAGATACGGTGAGTTATGCCGATATCTATTCTCTACTGAAAGAGGAGATGGCGGTGCCAAGCAAGCTCCTTGAACATGTGGCAGGAAGAATTGGTGAGCGTCTGTTTAATGAATTTCCCTCTCTTCAGAGTCTCGACATTTCTATCATGAAGGTAAACCCACCTTTTGGCGCCGATTGTGAAGGTGCTGGCGTAGAGGTACACTTAATGAATTATAAAACTTTGTGTCAAAGTTAGGTTTTCTGCTATGAAATGCTTAATTTTGCACCATCATCCGCAACGATATGTTTAGCAAGAAGATATTATCCTTGGTGGTTATGTGGCTGTTGTTGGTCTTGAATGTGTTCTCGGCCAGCAATCGTTTTACACTCGTTATAGATGCCGGTCATGGAGGGCATGATGCAGGAGCATTGGGTTCCATGTCAAAAGAAAAGGACATCAACCTGTCGGTGGCTTTAGCTTTCGGAAAATATGTAGAGCGTAATCAGCCCGACGTCAAGGTGGTGTATACACGTAAGACCGATGTGTTTATTCCTCTGAAGGAGCGTGCTAATATAGCCAATAGAGCCGGTGCTGATCTCTTTATTTCAGTTCATACCAATGCCTTGCCTGCTGGTAAGATAGCAAGAGGCTTTGAGACTTATACACTCGGTATGCACCGTGCCAAGGATAACCTCGATGTGGCTATGCGAGAGAACTCGGTGATCTCCATGGAGAAGGGATATCAGCAAACTTATCAGGGCTTCGATCCTCGTTCTTCGGAGAGTTATATCATCTTTGAGTTTATACAAGGCAAGAATATGGAGCGCAGCGTGGAGTTGGCACGACTCATTCAGCGTAGTGTATGTGCAGGAGCCAACCGCCCCAACAAGGGGGTGCATCAGGCTGGATTCTTGGTGCTACGAGAAACTTCTATGCCTGGATGCTTGATAGAACTGGGATTCATTACCACACCCGATGAGGAGGCTCTCCTCAATACCGCCAGTCGTGTAGACGACATTGCAAGAAGCATCTATCAGGCCTTTGCGCAGTATAAGGATAAATATGACAAGGGTGTGTCGGTGCCTTATCGTCCAACGGGTGATGATGCTACTGATGTGCCTTCTATAGTGCCATCTGACTTTAAGGAAGATAAGGCATCTGTTGTGGTACAGCCTACCACTCGTGCTGCTGTGCGCACAGCACCTGCAAGCAAGGTAAAGGAGAAGGCGACTCCTGTAGCCAAGCAACCACGCCAAGTTCAAGACAAACCTGTCTTCAAAGTACAGGTCTTGACCAGTAGTCGTATGCTGCATGCAGGAGATAGTCACTTCAAAGGCGAAACCCAAATAGATTCATATCAAGAGAATGGTATGGTGAAGTACACCATAGGGGCTTCTACCAACTATAATGAGATCTATCGTTTGCGAAAGTCATTGCTCGAAAAGTTCCCAGAGGCCTTTATCATCGCCTTTAAGAATGGAGAAAAGTATGACGTAAGCCAAGCTATAAGAGAGTATAAACAGAACAAGAATAAATAGAAGAATATGAATATGAGCAAGGAAATAAAGATAGCCCTCGTTGCTGTCGTAGGTATCTTGATTATGTACTTCGGAATCAACTTTCTGAAGGGCATCAACCTCTTTTCGTCACACAACTATTATTACATCACTTTTACAGACATTCAGGGACTGGGAGCCTCTACACCTATTTATGCCGATGGTTATAAGGTGGGAACTGTAGATGCTGTGCAGTTCGACTATGCACAGACAGGCCCTATCAAGGTGCAGGCTAATATCGACAAAGCATTACGTATCCCTGCTGGTTCTAAAGCAGAGATAGAGAAAGATATCATGGGCAATCTGCAAATCAACTTGTTGTTGGCAAACAATCCTCGTGAACGCATAGAACCAGGAGGCATCATTCCTGGCGCTGTCAATGCGGGAGTAATGGGGAAGGTTGCTGACATGGTGCCTACCATCGAGAAGATGCTACCTAAACTCGACTCTATCTTGGGAAGTCTCAATGCTCTATTGGCAGACCCAGCCTTGGCGGCTTCACTGCACAATGTGGAGACTATTACTTCCAACCTCACCGTCTCTACTCGTGAACTCAACACACTCATGACTGGACTCAACAAGCAGGTGCCTGGTATGATAAACCGTGCCAACGGAGTGCTTGATAATACCCAACAGTTGACAGCCAACTTGGCAAGCCTCGATGTACAGGGTACACTCGACAAGGTAAACCGCACTTTGGCTAATGCAGAGGAGTTTACTAACAAACTCAATAGCAATCAGGGTACACTCGGATTGTTGATGAACGATCCTCAGTTGTATCACCAGCTCAATGCTACAGTGCGCGATGCAGACTCACTGGTTATCGACCTGAAACAGCATCCTAAGCGCTATGTACATTTTTCAATCTTCGGAAAGAAAGATAAATAAAGATTTGTGTATTTGCTATTTATTTTATAACTTTGCAGACAGGTTCGCTTTTTTTGAAGCTGCCTTAAAGTATCAATAAATAGTAAATACATCATATAGAGAATGTTAGCAAGTCCTAAGCCACTCTGGGATAACTGTTTGGCAGTTATTCGGGATGCAGTGAAGCCCGACCAATATAAAACTTGGTTTGAGCCTATTGTCTTCGAGTCGTATAAGCCGGCTACGAAGACTTTGTTGCTTAGGGTGCCCAGTACCTTTTTCTATGAGTATTTGGAGGCTAACTATGTAGATTTGCTAAGCAAGGTGCTGCAGCGCAACTTTGGCGAAGGTGTACGGTTGGCTTATCGAGTTGTAGCCGACCTGGAGCATAAGAAAACGATTGTTCTCGAGGCCGATCCTAATGATGTGGATGTTGCAGAACAGCGTCGTATTCAGGCAGAGCAGCCCCAAGCGCAGCCTCAAGATATTGATACGCAGCTTGACCCGAAACTCACATTCAACAATTATGTAGAGGGTGCCAGCAACAAGCTTCCTCGTTCTGTGGGTTACTCTATAGCAGAGCATCCCAATACCACTCAGTTTAATCCGATGTTTATCTACGGCCCATCGGGCAGTGGCAAGACTCATCTTGTCAATGCTATTGGCGTGTTGGCCAAGAAGACATATCCCAAGAAGCGAGTTCTCTATGTGAGTGCGCGCCTCTTCCAGAACCAGTACATTGAGGCGGTGCTGCATAACTCTACCAATGATTTTATCAACTTCTATCAGACGATAGATATGCTGATAGTGGATGATATTCAGGAGTGGGCTGGTAAGACTAAGACTCTCAACACCTTCTTTCATATTTTTAATAGCCTTTTCCGCAACGGTAAACGCATCATCTTAGCGAGTGATCGTCCTCCGGTGGAACTGAAGGATATGCCCGACCGACTGCTTACCCGATTCTCGTGCGGACTGGTGGCAGAGTTGGAGAAGCCTAATGTGCAACTCTGTGTCGACATCTTAGAGAGTAAAATCCGTCGTGATGGATTGCAGATTCCTACAGATGTGATAGCTTTCATTGCTCAGACGTGTAATGGAAGTGTGCGCGATTTGGAGGGGGCTATCAATGGTTTATTGGCCTATAGCATCGTATACAATAGTAATATTGATATCCGATTGGCAGAACGTGTCATTAAACGTGCTGTCAAGGTGGATGATCATCCACTCACCATTGACGATATTATAGAGAAAGTGTGTCATCACTTCAATGTCACCCCTACTGCTGTCAATAGTAAGAGTAGAAAGCGCGAGTATGTGGTGGCTCGACAGGTAACGATGTTCTTGGCAGCTAAGCATACCAAGATGCCTGCTTCAAGAATCGGTAAACTGGTAGGTAATCGTGACCATAGCACGGTAATCCATAGTTGCACGAAAGTTGAGCAACGCCTCAAGTTGGATGCCGATTTCAGAGATGAATTGACAAGTATAGAAAACTCAATGAAGCTGAAAAACAACGTATAGTTAGTTTTTCAGCTTCAATGTTTTATAGAATAACCGTAATGTAAGTTAAGAAGTTATAGACGTTAGAGGATTAAAGTAGTCTTTTTTATTGTTGATTTTTCTCTAAAAAGGCAATTGACTTTAACTCCTAACGAGTGAGGAAAGTGATCATTCTTCTAACTTATTCTTTAATTTCCTTATTATTTTATCATCTTCTTCCACTTGAAATAGCCTGCTACGGCAATGATGACATACAGTCCGTAGAGACCAGCCTTGAAGGGTATGCCTTTTACGATATACAGGTAGCAGCATACTACATCGACGATGATCCAGAAGAACCATTGCTCGATGTACTTGCGTGCCAAGGCCCACAGACCCACAAAGCTCAGGGCGTTGGTGAAACCGTCGAGAAGTGGAACCGTAGAATTAGTATAGGTCGCCAATATATAATAGGTGAGTCCCCATGCCACAAGGAAGAAGACGGTGGCAGGAAGATAGAGCGACTTGCGCATACGGGTAATCGGCAGCTCTTCCTCAGCCTTCTGGTTGTGCTTCTTGCCAAACTTCCATACGGCATATCCGTAGACTGCAGCCACAGTATAGTAAGCAGCCATACCGGCATCGCCATACAGACCATGACTCCAATAGAGCCAGATGTCGAGGGCTGGCATCACAATGCCTACCAGCCAGAGATAAATGCTGGCACGGTACTCCAACAGGATGTAAGCCAGTCCGAGTACCGTGGTGAAGATGTCTAAACCATGTGATGTGATGAAATCCATCATGATGTTTTAGTCGTTTTGTCGATGATTAGAAATTGATAGAGAGATGAGCCATGCAGTTGAATGGTGCTGATGGAGCAAAACCAGCTGAACCATAGTCACGGCTACCCCATAAGTTGGCAGCAATTACCTTGCCGTCTACCATGCGATATGTTGGTGCTGCCCAACCATTGTTGTCGTACTTCGCATCGAAGATGTTGTAGAGGGTCACACCGATGGTGGCGTCCTTCATGCCAATCTTCTTCAAAGAGAAGTGGTAGCTCAGGTCAATGTTGGTGGTGAAGTGCTTCTTCAATAACAGGGTCTCGTAGCAAGTGTTGCCTTTTGCCTCGTAGGTGTCAGGGTCTACATTGTCGTTGCACTCCATGGTCTTGAAACCTGTGTTGGTTAAGTACTGGTCGCTGACGTACTGGCTCTGGATGGCAGCCTTGAAACCTGCATACTGGAAGGTGAGGATGTTGTTGAAGATGAAGTCAGGAGAGAAACTCAGTGGTGTCTCGCCTAAGTTGACGTTGGTCTCACCATCTTCCAATGTTACCATCATGTCCTTAGCACGGTTCTTTGACCATGTGGCATTGGCATCCCACTGGAACCAGCTTACTGGCTTCCAAGCTGCTTCCAACTCTATACCCATACGGTAAGTCTTGTCGAAGTTGCGTGTTACAGCTTCGCCGATGCTGTTGAGCTCGCCTGTCAGGACAAACTGGTTCTTGTAGTTCATATAGTAGAAGTTGGCACCAGCAGAGAATTTGCTGCTCTGATACTTGTAACCCAACTCCAAATCGTTGAGACGCTCGGCCTTAGGCTTCTCTGAACCAGAATTCCAGGCCTCGTAGTTGTTTCTTACAGGTTCCTTGTGTGCGATGGCATAAGAGATGTACACCTTGTTATTGGTATTGATCTCGTAGTTGAAACCGAACTTAGGATTGAAGAAATCATATTTCTCGTTAATAATATAGTCGCCAGTGAAGCTGTTGCCAATGAACCAGTCGCTTGGATCTTGCATCTTCACATTAACATGGCGATACTGCAAGTCGAGGAAGGCGCTGAGACCCTTGACGAACTCATAGCTCGCCTTGCCATAGATGTTGAAGTCGTTCTTCTTGGCATTGTTGCGGTAGTACTCAAAGTTATTGTCGCGAGCGATGTCACCGTTTACCTTGTGCCAAAGCACATTTCCCCAGTGGTCACCATCATATTTGTTCCAACCACCACCAATGTTTGCTGTGAGATTCTTTTGGTTGTCGTAGTTGACGGAAGCGATTGCGCCATAGAAGTCGTTGCCCATCTGCTTGCGGCGGATGAGATCATTCTTCAGCTTGGTCGTGTTCAGACCATACTCGGCATAGTCTTTATGGCACTTATACTCTTCGTAGTAACCATCGCCACGGGTATAGTGGAGCGCAGCATTGAGGTTCCAAAGATTGGTGAGGCGCTGGTTCCAAATCAACTGATAGTTCTGAGAGTGATAGTTATCAGTTTGGTTGTCATAGTAGGCGCGGTTGCCGTTTACGTCCTTGTATTCACCGCATGAGTTGTAGCGACGACCATAAAGGCTCTGCTCATACTTGGATGTGTAGTTCCATGCGTGGTAAGTTTCTTCCTGGCCGTTGAAGGTAATGAATTTTACCATAGTGTTGTCGCTGAAGTAGGCCAGCCTGGAGGAAGTAGCTGTTGAGCTTGGCTGAAGCACGGTCGAGATAACCCTTGCTGCCGATGTTGGACAGTCGTCCCTGTAAACCCCAGTGGCCGTTGATAAGACCTGTGCTGAAGCGAACAGTCTCCTTGTGAGAGTAATAGCTGCCGCCTGATACGTCAAGACCAACGTATGGCTTGGCACCAATATTGTCTGTCAGCATGTTGACAGTAGCTCCGAAGGCACCAGCACCATTGGTAGAGGTTCCCACACCACGCTGAATCTGTATGCTCTGTGTACTGGAAGCGAAATCGCTGAAGTTGACCCAGAAGAGTGAACTGCTCTCGGCGTCATTCATAGGGATGCCGTTGGCTGTGATGTTAACGCGGCTTGGGTCTGTACCACGTACTCGCAGTGTGGTATAGCCGATACCGTTACCAGCATCTGAGGTAAGGGTGATAGATGGTGTGAGTGCCAACAGGTAAGGAATGTCCTTGCCATAGTTGACAGCCTGAATGTCTTTCTTGTTGACATTGGTGAAAGCCAAAGGTGCATTCTTGCTTGCACGTGTAGAGATTACCTGAACCTCCTGTAGCTGTCTTGCTTTCAGTGTGTCGATGCGTTCTCCTGTTTTGTTTTTAGCAGCATGGGCTGTAGTCGCTACGCCTAAAACAAGGGCTGCCAAAAGTAACAAATCTTTTTTCATTTCCTTTTATTATATATGATGTATATGATAAAAAGAGGTGCGATGACAGAATACAAACAATCCTCAAGGTCTTTTCCTTTGGTTGGTTTGTCTCATTTTCCCTACGCCAGCATTACCTGGACAGGTTCGATGGGTCTGATCTCAGCATCCGCAATGGCGGTAGCACCCCTTAGTTAGCATTTTGCTAACCGGGTGCAAAGTTACAACAAAAGGTATATATAGCAAAATAAATCGAATGAATATTTTGTTTTTGTTTCAGAATGATGGTTTTATTATACTGCTGAAGTTTCGTATGTACGGAAGTTATAGTAGTTAAAGAAGTTATCACTCCATTCATTCGTTAGAAGTTATAGCCAATAGCCTTTTTTTTGTTGTATTTTTAGCTATAAAGCATATGGCTTTAACTTCTCTAACTTCTTTAACTTCCCCATTTGTGAAAGTTGAGTTATACAGGAAATGAGGTGTGTAGATGATGTTTAAGAAAAAAAAGTAGAATGTTTTTTATAGAATTATCATGTAGTTCCCATTTTTTTTATATTTTTGCAGTATACACATAACCTGAACAAAAATTACACTTTAATAAATATGGAGCATCAGAGGAAAAAGATATGTAGTATGATTTGTGTTCTTGTACTGTCGACACCTATGGCAGTCAAGGCTCAGAGCGAACAGTCTTTTATGTTGGACACATTGCGACTGTCTGTACCATTAAACGTTGTTGAGCCAGAATTACTCAAGAAGGGTTTTGTCACTAATGCACTTGATGTTTTGAGTGGACAGGCTGTGGGTGTGAATGTCACCAGTAATGGTCTCGACCGTATGGCCATGCTCAACTCAGTGCGTGTTCGTGGCACTACATCTATCATGGGTGGCAACGACCCACTGGTAATCATCGATGGAGTGACGTCGGATGTGGCTACGCTTGCTACCATATACCCTGCAGATATTGAGAGCTTTACGGTATTGAAGAATGCCAGCGAAACTGCTCTTTATGGTTCGCGTGGTGCTTCGGGTGTCATACAGGTAAAGACCAAGAAAGGTACGGGTAGGGGATTTCAGATTTCTTACGAGGGAAATTATGGACTTGAGGCCATGTGTAAGAGTATGGAGATGCTCAATGCTGCAGAATACATAGCCGTTGCAAAAAAGTTAGGAGTGGAATATAATGACAAAGGCTATAATACCGATTTCCGTAAGGCGATTACCCGTACAGGACAGGTGCAAAACCATTACTTGGCGTTCAGTGGTGGAACTCCGCAAAGCAATTATCGAGCTTCTTTTGGTTATATAGATCACAATACCATCATTCGAAGCAAGGGTTATCGCAACTTGGTGGCTAAGATAGATGTGACACAGAAAGCTTTCGGCAACAGGCTGACAGGCGATTTTGGTGTGTTTGGTTCTTCGTACAAGAATAATGACATCTTTGACACTCAAATGCTCTTCTATTCGGCAGATGCCATGAATCCCACCTTTCCCTATGATAGAGAGAATGGTAGTTGGGTAAAGAATGGGGCGGCTTCGCAAATCAATCCTCCTGGAGCTTTGTTGGCTGAGCGAAATGACACCAAGAACATGAACTTTAATGCTCATTTGAAACTAATCTATGCCATCTCGAAAGACTTGAGCATCTCCGGTTTTGGAGCTTACAGCTATGCTTCGAACGAGAACGACCAGTTCTGTCCCACCTGGGTGTGGGCGCAGGGCAATCTGTATCGGGGCGAGTTCAAGAGTGAGGATTGGCTTGCTAATATGCTGGTAAACTATCAGCATGCCTGGGGAATACATGACCTGAAGGCTATGGCGGGTGCTGAATATCAGAAAGATGTGCGCTCTGGATTCTGGACTTCTGCCAAGGGCTTTACCAACAATGATATGGGCTATCATAACATAGGTGCTGCAGCTTCACGACCTTTTGGGGGTACCGATAGTAACTATGAAGACCCTGCGCTGGCTTCTGTAATGGCAGGAGCTGACTATACGTTATTGAAAAGATATACATTATCGGTGTCGGTTCGCGGCGATGGATCCTCGATGGTAGGCAATGCACATACCTGGGGCTTTTTTCCATCGTTGTCGATGTCGTGGGACATGAAACGCGAGAAGTGGTTGCGCCCTATCCAAGATATCACGATGCTGAAACTCCGTATGGGGTATGGACGTTCGGGCAATCTTGGAGGAATTTCTTCTTATACCACAATGAATATGGTGCGGCAGAATGGTGTCGTATCAGTTAACAGTTCGCCTACGGTGACAATGGGCATGATAAGAAACAACAATCCTGACCTCAAATGGGAGACTCGTTCCACCTGGAACTTGGGTGCTGACTTGGGATTATGGAACAATCGCCTGGTTATGACTGCCGAATATTATTACTCCAAGACGACCGATATGCTTTATGCCTATGATGTGCCTGTTCCGCCTTTCGCATACGATAAACTGCTGGCGAATATAGGCTCGATGAGCAACCAAGGTCTTGAAATCGGCTTCTCTGTTACTCCTGTTCAGAAGAAGGATATGGAGTTGAATATCAATATGAACCTGTCGTGGCAGAAAAACAAACTCTTGTCGCTCAGTGGAGAGTGTGAAGGCATGCAGATGTCGGCAGCCGATGTGACGGCGATGGGAGGCCTGTCGGGAGCCGGTCAGCATGGAGGTTACAACAATGTGGTCTATCAGATTGTAGGAAAGCCGTTAGGAGTCTTCTATCTGCCTCATTGCAAGGGCTTGGTAGACGATGGTAATGGCCATTATCGATATGACATTGAAGACATAGACGGAAATGGTACGGTAGACTTGAGTGATGGCGGCGACCGATATGTGGCAGGCCAGGCTACTCCTAAGGTCACACTTGGCTCGAACGTCAGTTTCAGATATCGCGACTGGTATCTCTCCCTGCAGATGAATGGTGCTTTCGGACATAAGATATTCAACGGCACGGGATTGGCTTACACCAATATGTCGAGTTTCCCCGACTATAATGTGTTGAAGGGCGCTCCCGAGAAAAATATCGTAGACCAGAATGTCTCTGACTATTGGTTGGAAAATGGCGATTATCTGAATATCGAATATCTCACTGTGGGATATGATGTGCCTATAAAAAAAGGAATCGTGAAGTCGTTACGCTTTTCGCTAAGTGTCAATAACCTTGCTACGATTACAGGTTACAGTGGATTGACACCGATGATCAATAGTTATGTGGTCAACAGTACGATGGGTATTGATGATAAGAGAACTTATCCCGTTTATCGCACTTACTCCATGGGTTTGAGTATTCAATTCTAAAAACACCTTACAGATATGAAACACTATACCTTATTATATATAGTTTGGGCAGCGATGTGTCTTACCTCCTGTCTTGATGAACATCCAAAAGACCAGCTTGACGAAGATGCCATTTATGGGACGGCTTCTGAAATATATACCCATGCGGTGGCATCGCTTTATAATTATATAGGAAGTGCCAATGAGAGTGAGGGACTACAAGGCACGTGTCGAGGTATTTATGATTATAATACGCTCACCACCGATGAGGCGATCATTCCAATCCGAGGTGGCGACTGGTATGATGGAGGATTATGGAACGCCATGTATCAGCATCGATGGACAGCTGACGATCAGTCGCTTTACGATACATGGAAATATCTGTATAAGGTGATTGTGCTTGCCAATAAATCTTTGGATGTAATCGAAAGCAAGAAAAACTTGCTATCAGCACAGCAACAGCAGGATTATATGGCAGAGGTGAGAGCTGTGAGGGGTATGTTTTACTATTATGCTATGGATATGTTTGGTCGCATTCCATTGGTTCTTTCCTCTTCCGAACAGGCTGCATCTGGTTCGGATTTGGGACAAGTGTCGCGCAGCGCCATTTTCCATTTTGTCTTTAATGAGTTGCAACAGGTTTTACCTTATCTCCCCAATGAACATAGTAATAAAGAGGGTAAATTCTATGGACGTATCACCAGACCTGTGGTAAACTTTCTGTTGGCTAAGATGGCACTGAATGCAGAAATCTATACCTTTGACGACTGGACGTCAGGCTATCAGAACCGACCTCATGGAAAGGATATAGTCTTGGATGTTCCTGTGGATAACTATAATTCAGATGCTGCCGACGGATATTTGGTAGGCAAACCGATAGTCAATGGAAACTATCAACTGAATGCGTGGGAAACCTGTATTTATTACTGTGATAAATTGGCAGAGGAAGGTTATGTTTTGGAGGATGATTATGCTTCCAATTTCTCTACTCACAATGAAAACTCGAGGGAGAACATCTTTACGATTCCAATGGATAAGAATTTGTATGTCAGTCAGTTCCATTATCTTTTCCGGTCTTATCATTATGCACATGGGGGAATCTTTGGATGGGGTAGCGAGAATGGTACCTGTGCTACGGTTTCTACGATGAGAGCCAATCATTGTGGTGAGGCTGATGAAGATGCACGGTGCAAGGTCAACTTTGTGGTTGGAGTGGTGAAGGTTGATGGGAAGGATGCTGTGATGGATAATGGAAAAACTCTTGTATATCAACCTTTTGAGGTGAAACAGAATCTCACTAACAGTCCTTATGTCAAGACAGCTGGCGCCAGAATGGCTAAGTACGAGGTTGACCGTACGGCTTATATGGATGGCAAGCTGATAAGCAACGATATTGTGCTTTTCCGTTATGCTGATGCGCTCTTGATGAAAGCCGAGGCTAAGGTGCGTAATGGGGAGGATGGTAGTGCTGAACTCGATGCCGTTCGCTTGCGTGCTGGTATGCCCGTCTGTGAAGCTTCTCTCGAGAATATCTTGCGTGAACGATTGCTCGAACTTGTTTGGGAAGGTTGGAGACGGCAAGACTTGATACGCTTTGGACTCTTTACGGGTGCTTATGATTTGCGGGAACCATTGCCTGACGAACAGTCTGGTTATACGACGGTGTTCCCAATTCCACAGAAATGTATTAATCTCAATAAAAAACTAATTCAGAACAAGGGTTACGACCACTAAAGGAGACAGGCTGACTTAGGAGGTAGTTTATTTGGGTTGTAAGCAAGACAAATCTGCCCTAAAAAATGAAAGTACTTGCGTTGGGCATCTCAAGTACTTTCGTTGGCAGTTGAGAGTACTTTCATCGGCCATCGCAAGTATGTTCAATATTTTCCATATTAAAACTATTTCTTTTCCACATCAGGCTCTGCCGCCATTATGCTTTCTTCTTCCGACATCTCATAC
>USOQ01000022.1 GCA_900556395.1 Candidatus Segatella caccae
AATACGCCTTACTGGGAGTGTGTGGCTGGTGTACACAACATCTTCAAGTTCTTTGCGGTGGAGTATGTACGTCGATTAACTTATCTCAACAACGAAGACATCAGTAAATGGGGTATTCGTTTTGGATTCATGATGACATTCTAAAAAACACGCGATGAGGATACTATTGGCAGATAAACAGGATATTACCCGTATGGGGTTGGTACATATAGTGCAGGACATGAACGTTAACGAGCTGGATTCTATCCCTACGCTGGAGTGGAAATATGTGGAGGATAAGGCAGAGATGATGCTTGCACTGACAGATGACGATGAGGCTGTAGTGGTGCTCGACTATACGCTCTTCGATATCAACGATGCCGAGGAACTGCTCATCCTCAGTCAGCGATTCTCCCACACACGATGGCTACTCTTTAGCGAAGACCTGAGTGTCGACTTCGTGCGTGTACTTATCGCCAGTAGTTCACAGATAAGTATTCTCACCAAGGATAGTCAGCTCTCTGAAATTCGCGCCGCCATCAAGTATTGCATACAAGACCGACGTTTCATCTGCCAACACATGACGGAGGTGCTGTTGGCACCGCCTCCTGTCAAGGCTGTGGAAAAAGTGAATCTCACAAAGACGGAGACAGAAATTCTGAAAGACATAGCTTTGGGTATGACTACTAAAGAGATTGCCGAAAAACGATTCTCCAGTTTTCACACTGTCAATACGCATCGCAAGAATATTTTCCGAAAACTTGATGTGAACAATGCCCATGAGGCAACCAAATATGCCTTGAGGGCAGGACTCGTCGATTCGGCTGAATATTATATATAGAAAAGAAGAAATATGGGTAAAAAAATGAAAGTACTTGCGATGGGCATCGTAAGTACTTTCAACAGTCAACGCAAGTACTTTCATTGGGCATCGCAAGTACTTGCGTTTTTTTGTGCTCTTTTGTGACTTTACTTCACAGTTTTTGGGGTGTTGTGACGGCAAGCGTCTGTGCCTTTAGATAAAGACACAAAAAAAAGCTTAGAAATGTCTCACGACATGACTAAGCTCCAAATTTTCTAACTAACTTATTATCAACTATTCATTACTTTTCTGGGTGCAAAATTACAAGAAAAAGTAATACCTTGATATATTTTCATGAAAAAAATGCACGTAAACGTTTTCGATTCATAAAAAAATAATGTACCTTTGCAGAAGATTAGCTGCACTCGGCATTACATTCAAACAAGTTTGATGTTCTGCCCTCGTTTGCATCATCTTTGCAGAAGATTAGCTGCATCTCAGCAAAACGCTCAAGCAAGCTTGGCGTTCTACATTCGATTTGCGAAATCTTTGCAGAAGATTCCAGTGAGAAATATATTACTCAACTTTCGAAAGTTCAGAAGTTAAAGGAGTTAAGACGTCTGTCTTGCTGCTTAAAAGCTACGCCAAAAAGACTATTGTCTTAACTCCTCAGCGACCGTAGGGAGCGATAACTCCTTTAACTTCTTTAACTTCTGAATTTGCGAAACTTGAATATATTAGTTTATTCTGGAGAATATATAAATAGGACTCAATAACTTTATTTACCGTATAATGAAGCAACGCAGAACATCACTTAAAGACCTTGCAGACCATTTGGGCGTAAGCATTGCCACTGTGTCGCGTGCCTTGCGAAACAGTCATGAAGTGGGAGAGGAAATGACCAAAAAGGTGAAAGATCTTGCCAAGCAATTGAACTATCGCCCTAATCCTTTTGCGCAAAGTTTGCGTAAAGAAGCGCCAAGGGTGATAGGAGTCATTGTCCCCAATTTGGTAACCCATTATTATGCTGCAGTGCTGGATGGTATAGAAGACTATGCTTCTAAGCAAGGTTATTCTGTGATTAGTGCCAACAGTCACGAGGACCATACTCGAGAGGAACGAGCCCTCGACAATTTCTTGAATATGCACGTCGAAGGTATCATTGCTTGTTTGGCGCAAGACACCGTAGACTATTCCCACTTCGAGCAGTTGCATGATATGGGAATACCACTGGTTTTCTTTGCCAGATGCTGTCTGGAGAATAAGTTCTCGCAAGTGGTGGCTAATGGAGATGTGGCTGCACAGGAGGCCACACATCACATGATAGAGTCGGGCTCTAAGCGAATAGCCTTCATTGGCGGACCTAACAATCTCGATATGGTGCGACGTCGTAAGCACGGCTATTTGGAAGCACTGCGCGAAAATCGCATCACCATAGATCGCGACCTCGTGGTGTGTGATAAAATCGACTTTGAAGTGGCACGCAATAATACGTTGCGCCTACTCGAAAGCGCCAATCCTCCCGATGCCATCCTCGCCTTTAATGATATTATTACTTATGCAGCCTTTGATGCCATCAAGTCGAAGGGATTGCGAATACCAGAAGATGTGGCTATCATAGGTTTCACCGATGGTGATGCTGCTGCCTTTGTCACGCCACGCCTTACTGCTATTATGGACAAGGCTCACGAACAAGGCGAGAAAGCCTGTGAACTGCTCATGCGAAGCATTAATGGAGATAATAAAATATACAAGGAGGTTGTCCCCATGATTCTCAAAATACGTGAAAGTTCGGAGAAACTATAAAACACTCACTACCGAATAAACCTAAAAAAACAACACTAAGTAAAGAAATGATGATGCATGATAACAAAACTACATTCAAAACACTACTAATACAAGTATTTTATGTCCTGGTTCTCTGTCTGGTTTCCTTGACAACAAGGGCTTCGGAGGCAGATGTTGAGTTTAGTCGTCTCACCAACCGAGACGGACTGAGCAATAGTCATATCAATGCCATCCTCAAGGACAATAAGGGATATGTGTGGTTTGGAACACAGGCAGGACTCGCTCGCTATGACGGATTCCGTGTTAAGATGTTCTTGAACAACAACATTAGTTCTACCTCACTTCCCAACAACTCGGTGGATGAAATACAGCAAGATGCTGTGGGCAACCTGTGGATTCATACAGATATGGGGTATTGTATTTATCAGTATGAGCAGGAACAGTTTGACCGTAAACCTGAGGAATGGCTTGAAAAGCAAGTGGGCATCTCGGGTGGAATAGATAAAGTCTTTATCGATAAACAAAAGAATCTTTGGATAACCATCTATGGTAAGGGATGTTATTTTGTGGATGGCAAGACCTTGAAACCCTATCTCTTCCCTTATCCCAAGAAAGGCCAGTCTGCCAGCGCCAATACCCTCGAAAACGACTGGATAACTGATTTCACTGATCACAAAGGAACTGTAATCTTGTCTTTTGGTAATGGTTCCATCAGTCGTGTAGATGGCAAGCGTCATCGCATACTTTGGACCAATAATGCCCTGGCTTCTTACAAGAAGAACAAGGAGGACGGACTGTACACTTATGTAGACAGCCGTAATAACTACTGGGTGTTGGTGGAAGGAAAAACCTATATCTATTCTGTGAATCTGAAGAAATGGATTTGCGGAGTGGGGGAGTTTTTTAAGTCGCAGGGAATTACAGGAAGCGTGTCTTCTTCATTCTTGATACGCGACATGGCAAGTACATCTGATGGTAGACTATGGATGGCTACCGACCATGACGGACTGGTGGTTGTAGACTATCGTCGCAAAACTTGCCGACAATATCTCAAAGATGACTACAAACAGAACTCGCTGCCCGACAACTCGCTGCAACGTATCTTTATCGACAAGGACGATGCCGTGTGGTTGGGCTCTTATAAGAATGGTGTGGCTTATTTCTCACCATCGTTTTCCCGATTCACCACCATTCCTTTAGGTGATGTGTGCACCATCACGCAGGATGCCAAGGGCAATCTGTGGTGTGGAACCAACGATGCTGGTATCTTGAGCTACAATCCTGTGACGGGTCAGACAGTACGTTATCCAGGAAGTACGACCGGGCTGAAGTCGGAAATCGTGGTGAGCAGCGTAACCATGAGTGATGGCACTATGTACTTCGGTACCTTCAACGGAGGTATGGTAAGATATCGTGATGGTCAGTGGAAAGCCTATCAGGTGGGCACAAGTGATTTGGCTAACAATAGTGTCTGGTGCATGGCAGAAGATGCTCAGCACCGACTGATGATAGGAACCTTGGGTGGCGGTTTTCAGGTGATGGATACGAAGACCGACAAAATGATAACCTATGACACAGGTAACAGTAAACTGCCTTCCAACTATATGGGGTCTTTCTTTAGACTGAAGGGCGATGATGTGCTTGTGGGTCATTCTCAGAATCTCACTATCTTCAATACCCGTACCCATGCCATGCGTAATATTAAAGGTACACGCGCGGGAGCACTCTTCCCCAGTCCTTCCACTAATTATGCTATGATGGATAGTCGAGGTATTATCTGGATGGCTTCACCAGCAGGTATCATTATGTATGATACGGTGAACGACCAGCTGCTTTCGGTCAACGAACTAAACGGAACGCAGGGGTCTGTGGGATGCTCCATAGAGGAGGACAAGAACCATGCCATCTGGCTCATTTCAGAATTTATGATTACCCGTGTCAGATTATCTAAGGGTGAAAAAGGATATTGGAACCTGAATCTTTCCAGCTATAATGCGCTTGATGGATTGCAGGACGGACAGTTCAACTATCGCGCTTCTACCATTTTGAATGATGGCTCCATTGTCGTGGGCGGACAGGATGGCATCAACATCATTCCTGTGCAGGCAGGAAGTAGGGTTAAGAAGAGTGCAAGAGTGCTTTTCAGCGGTTTGGTGCTCTTCGACCATCCTCTTGTGGCTGGCGAGGAGTATGAGGGACGTGTCGTTTTGGAGAAGTCGCTTGACTTCTGTCGAAAGCTTGATCTCAGTAGCAAGGACAACGCTTTTACCATTCAGTTGGCTTCCAGCGAGGTTTCTGTTCCGTCACGAAGCCGTTTCCTCTATCGTATGGCTGGAGTTTCGGACAAATGGATTCTTACTCCCGAGGGACGATCATCGGTTACCTTCACCAATCTTTCACCTGGTAATTACACTCTTCAGGTAAAAGTGGTCAATGCTGATGGTTCCGAGAGCGAGGAAATCAGCGAGATGAAGATACATGTGCATCCGCCGTTCTATCTTTCCAATGTTGCTATCTTCATCTATGTGTTCATTATCATGGCGCTCTTCTTCTCTTATCGCAAGCGTATGATCAACAAGCAGCGTGCCAAGTATGAACGCCAGAAAATGGAGGAGGATATTCGCAAGACAGAAGAGCTGAACGAACTGAAACTCAACTTCTTCACCAATGTGAGCCATGAGTTACGCACTCCGCTCACCCTTGTCATATCTCCACTCAATGCGCTTATCAAGAAAGAGCATGATGAGGATAAACGCCACAAAATGGAGCTGATTCAGCGAAATGCCCAGCGATTGCTCGGATTGGTCAATCAGATACTCGATTTCCGTAAGATGGAACAAAAGCAGGGTAAACTGACGCTTGAGAAAGTGGATGTCGTGGCTTTTGTGCAAAACATCTGTCACACCTTCCAGCAGTTGGTCAACAACAATACTCAGTTGGAGTTCCTCTCCTCTGTACCCAAATTGCTGATGGACTTCGATGTTGACAAGGTGGGAAAAATCATGAACAACTTGTTGAGCAATGCCTATAAGTTTACTCCCGATGGCGGACGTATATCGGTGGGACTCACCATCCGTTCGAAGGAAGACGACAAGACGCTTGCCGAAGATATGTTGCGGTTGACAGTGGCTGATACCGGCCGTGGACTTAGCGATGCCGACAAGAAACAGGTGTTCGACCGATTCTATCAAGTTAATGGCACAGAGATGCAGCCTTATGGAGGCAGTGGCATCGGACTGAATCTCGTGATGCAGTTTGCCAAGTTGCATGGCGGTGATGTGCATGTGGAAGATAATCCTGGTGGTGGTGCTAAGTTTGTGGTAGACATTCCTGTGCGTCATGGCGAAGAGGTCGCATCTGCTGGCCCTTCTATGACTGATGACACCGCCGCCTATACCTCTACCATGGTACCGACAACCGAAGATGCTGCTATCTCTGCTCATACAGCTGAGAGTGAGCACCCCGTTGCAGCAGTGACCACAGAGGAGAAGCCTTTGGTATTGTTGGTCGACGATAGCGACGACTTCAGGGAGTTTATGCACGAAATGCTGGAAGACTCTTATCAGGTGGTTGAAGCTGTCAATGGTCAAGATGCTTGGGATAAGATGCAAAAACAGGCACCCGACGTGATTCTTAGTGACGTCATGATGCCTGTGATGGATGGTAATGCACTTTGTCGTTTAGTCAAGGACGATGCCCGCTTACGCTCGATTCCTTTTGTCATGCTTACTGCGCGTCTTGCCGATGAACATCGTAAGGAGGGCTACGAGAGTGGCGCAGATGCTTATATCACCAAGCCTTTTGATGTCGATTTGCTCAAGGTGCGTATTGCCAATTTCCTGAAGTGGAATCATTCTACAGGAGAGTCGGCAGTGGGGCAGGTTGCGCATCCCGACATCTTGCCAGGGGCTGATAACTCTGTAGGCGCAGTGACAGATGAGCAGGCTGATGACTTCAAACTATCGGTTGCCGATAAGAAATTCCTCGATTCGGTAGACCTCTATATCCGCGATAATATGGGTGACCCAGACACGTCTGTAGAATCGATGAGTGCTCATCTGTTGATCTCGCGCGTTCAACTTTATAAGCGTGTGTTGGCTCTCACTGGCACCACTCCTTCAGAGTATATGCGTGCCAAGCGCATCAAGCGAGCAGAGGAACTGCTGCGTGAAGGTGAGTACAACATTAGTGAAATAGCCTATCGAGTGGGCTTCAACAATCCACGCTATTTCTCTAAGTACTTCCAGGAAGCTTATGGTATGACGCCTTCGCAGTATAAGAAGAAATTATCTAACTGAAGTCTCGCATGTACGAAAGTTGAATTATCTAATTAAATTTGTACGATTTTGATAAGGGTATTAACATTTTATACATTCATTGTAAACAAATGAGTAGTATTCATTAGCCCTAATATGATTAACTTTGCAGCAAAAATTAATCTGTTAAGAATGAGACTAACTAAATCTATTTTTATTTCAGCAGTGCTGCTTATAGGAGCTACAACGGCTTCGGCAGCAGGATTCGTAAAGAATGGTAATTTCATTACTGTTCAGGTAAAACAACATCAAGATTTTGGACCTAACCAAGTGCGTCTGCAGGTTGTCGGCGATAAGATTATCCGTGTGCAGGCTACGGCAGAACAGTCTTTCCGCGAGAAGACAAGTCTGATTGTTGTACCTCAGAAAAGTCAGCCTTCATTTCAGGTAGAAGAACAGGGTGATAACCTTGTGGTTACCACTGCTGCTATGCGTGCTGTGCTCAATGAGTCGACAGGACGTATCTGTTTCTACGACCTCAACGACCAGCTTTTACTTAGCGAGGTGGCTCAGGGCGGAAAGACCTTTAAGCCCTTTACTGTGCCTGATCGTGAGATAGGTGTAGACTTGGCAAAGGTGCCTGAGGCGCAGAAGCATGGATGGTCTTGGCGTGCTCTCTTCGACAGTCCTGACAATGAGGCTTTTTATGGACTTGGTCAGCACCAGAGCGAGGAACTCAACATGAAGGGAAAGAACGAAGACCTCTTCCAGTATAACACCAAGGTGAGCGTGCCTTTTGTTGTTTCCAACAAGAACTATGGTATTCTTTGGGATTCTTATTCTTATTGCCGTTGGGGAAATCCTGACGATTATCTGCAGTTGAACCGTGCCTTCCGTCTTTTCGACAAGGACGGCAAGGAAGGTCAGCTCACAGGTACTTATGTCGACAAGAATGGCAAGAAGATTGTACGTGGCGAGGACAGCATCTATTTCGAGTATGCCATGCCCGAAACTTCCGAGTTGTGCAACAATACCGACAAGGGTGGCATTCAGAATCTGCCAAAGGGTTTTGCACTCAATGGCTCCAAGGTTGTCTATGAGGGATATGTGGAGGCTCCGGAGAATAGCTTCTACCAGTTTATCCTTTATTATGCAGGTTACATGAAGATCTACATCGATGGCAAGTTGGTGGTTCCTGAGCGCTGGCGTACAGCATGGAATCCTAACTCCTTCAAGTTTGAGACTCCTATTGCCAAGGGTGTCAGGACTCCTATCCGCATCGAGTGGCAGCCCGATGGCGACGTGTCTTATTGTGGATTGCGTGTGGCTGCTCCTCGTTCTGAGGCAGCGAAGAACCAACTCAGCATCTGGAGTGAGATGTCTCCCGATATGGACTATTACTTCGTGGCAGGTAAGAACCTCGATGAAGTCATCAGCGGTTATCGTACTCTTACAGGCAAGGCTCCTGTTTATCCTAAGTGGGTGTTGGGCTTCTGGCAGAGCCGTGAGCGCTATCAGAGCAGCAAGGACATCGAGGACAACATGAAAAAGTTCCGCGACCTGCATATTCCTGTAGACAATATCGTTCAGGACTGGAACTACTGGAAGCTGGATTCATGGGGAAGTCATGAATTTGAGTCGGCACGTTATCCAAACCCACAGGCGATGCTCGACAGCGTACATGCTATGAACGGAAGATTCATGATTTCTGTATGGCCTAAATTCTATGACACGGTCAAGAACTATAAGGAACTCGACGGCAAGGGATGGATGTATCATCAGGTCATCCAGGATGACATTCACGACTGGCTCGGATTCCGTGGCTCTTTCTATGACGCTTATGATGCTGGTGCTCGCAAGATGTTCTGGCGACAGATGGACGAGAATCTCTATACCAAGTATAAGTTTGGTGTGGATGCCTGGTGGATGGATGCCTCAGAGCCTAATGTGCGCGACTGCACACCTATGTGGTATCGCAAGGCCCTCTCTGGTCCTACAGCTCTCGGAACCTCTACCGAATATTTCAATGCTTACAGCATCGTGAATGCTGATGCTATCTATAACGGACAGCGCAGCGTGAACCCTAACCAGCGTGTCTTCCTCCTGACCCGTTCCGGTTTTGCCGGTGAACAGCGCTACAGTACGGCTACCTGGTCTGGCGACATTGCTACCCGTTGGGAGGATATGCGTGCCCAGATGACTGCTGGTCTGAACTATTCTATGGCTGGTCTTCCTTTCTGGGGAATGGATCAGGGTGGATTCTGTGTAGAGAATCGCTATGTGGCAGCCCAGCAGGAGTTTGATAAGACGGGTAAGGAGAATGCCGACCTGAAGGAATGGCGTGAGCTACAGGCTCGCTGGAACCAGTTCGGTTGTTTCGTTCCTCTCTATCGTGCTCATGGACAGTGGCCACTGCGTGAGGTGTGGAACATTGCTCCTGCCGACCATCAGGCTTACAAGACCATCGTGGCTTACGACAAACTGCGCTATCGTCTGATGCCTTATCTTTACAGCATGGCAGGTATGGTTCATCTCAAGGATTACACCATGATGCGAGGATTGGTGATGGACTTCAATGGTGACGACAAGGTGCTCGATATCAAAGACCAGTGGATGTTTGGTCCTGCTCTTATGGCTTGTCCTGTTGGCGAGTATCAGAAGTATTCACGCAACGTATACTTGCCTAAGCAAAAGGGATGGTACGATTTCTATACAGGTAAGCACTATGCTGGTGGACAGACTATCGTTGCCGATGCTCCATACGAGAAGATTCCTGTATTTTTGCCAGAGGGAGCCATTCTGCCTGTAGGTCCTGAAATGGAGTGGAGCGATCAGAAGAAGGCTGAACTTATCGACCTCTATGTTTATGCAGGTAAGGATGGCGAGTTTACCATCTACGAGGATGAAGGTACCAACTATAACTACGAGAAAGGCAAGTATGCTACCATCGACATCAAGTATAATGATGCACAGAGAACCATTACTTTCGGAACGCGTAAGGGTAGTTTTGACGGTATGTTGCTGAAGCGTCGTTTCAATGTGGTTCTTGTTGGAACTAACCGTGAGCAGGGTGTCAACCTCGCCAAGGCTCCTAAGGGCAAGATGGTGAAGTATGCAGGCAAGGCTGTTACTGTAAAATTGAAGTAATATGAAGAAGATATTTGCTTTAGCAATTCTACTATTGGGCGCTCAGTCTTTGAGCGCCCGTGATCGCCAGTCTTTTGATAAAGACTGGCTTTTCATTTTAGCCGATAGTGCCGGTATGCAGAAATCAGAATATGCTGATGGGCATTGGAGAAGTTTGAACCTCCCTCATGATTGGGCGATAGAGGGTGATTTCGCCCCGTCGAATCCCTCAGGAGCCAGCGGTGGTGCTCTTCCCGGTGGCATCGGTTGGTATCGTAAGCATTTTTCCGTGAATCCGAAAGAGAAGTACGACCGCTTTACCATCACCTTCGATGGCGTGTATATGAACTCTTCGGTCTATATCAACGGGCATAAACTCGGTACGCGTCCTTATGGATATAGTACCTTTGAGTATGACCTTACACCTTATATTAATAGGAAGGGTGATAATGTCATCGCCGTGAAGGTGGATAATAGCGACCAGCCCAACAGCCGCTGGTATTCGGGTTGTGGTATCTATCGCCATGTTTGGCTCACCAAGACCATGAAAAAGGCATACATTCCTCAGTGGGGACAGTATGTATCTACCACGCCGCAGGGTGATGTCAGGGTGAAGGTGGATTATCTTGCTCATGGCAGCAAGATGAAACTTTCTATCCGCAACACGATTTATGATGCGGCAGGTAAGGTGGTGGCAAAGAGTCAGGGCAACAAGGTGCAGCAGTTCAAGGTAAAGAATCCGCAGCTTTGGGACATCGCAAAAGGCTATCTCTATACCGTGAAGAGCGAACTGGTGGTGAACGGAAAGGTGGTGGATACCGCAACCACCACCACTGGTTTCAGGGAAGTGAAGTTTGATGCACAGAAGGGTTTCTTCCTTAATGGCAGAAACATCAAGATCAATGGTGTCTGCGAGCACCATGACTTCGGCTGTCTGGGTGCGGTGGTGAATGAAGATGCGATGCATCGCAAACTCACCATCCTTCGTGATATGGGTGTGAATGCCATCCGAAGCAGTCATAATCCTCCTGCTCCCGAACTGTTGAATATGTGCGATTCGATGGGATTCCTCGTGATGGACGAGAGTTTTGATATGTGGCGCCGCAAGAAATCGAATGGCGACTATGCTCGCTTCTTCGACGAATGGCACAAGCGCGATCTCTCTGATCTGATAAAACGCGACAGAAACCATCCGAGCATCATCATGTGGAGCATCGGCAATGAGGTGCTCGAACAATGGTCGGATGCTGCTGCCGATACACTTTCACTGGAGCAGGCCAACCTGATACTGAATGCAGGTCACGATGCTTCAACTTTGGCGCATAGCGATGAACTGAGTGTGAACTCGCTCCTGACGCAGCATCTTGCCGAATTGGTAAAGGAGAACGACCCTTGGGGCACGCGGCCCATCACGGCAGGATGCAATGAGCCTGACCCAAAGAACCATCTTTTCAAGAGCGGAGCCATCGACGTGATAGGTTTCAACTATCACCATCAATGGGTGAAGGATGTGCCACAGAATTTCCCCGACAAGCCTTTCATCTTCTCGGAGAGTGTGTCGGCGTTGGCCACAAGAGGCTTCTATAAGATGCCCAGCGACAGTATCATCGTTGCTCCTAAAGAGTGGTGGTTGCCCTATACCGACCCGTCGTACATGTGTTCGGCTTATGACAATATGCATGCTTCCTGGAGCAGTACGCACGAGGAAACATGGGATGTGGTCAAGCACAACGACTTTGTGGGAGGACAGTTTATATGGACAGGTTTCGACTATATCGGTGAGCCTACTCCTTATGCTTACCCTGCACGCAGCAGTTACTTTGGTGTGATAGACCTTGCGGGTTTACCCAAGGACAGCTATTATATGTACCAGAGCGAGTGGACCGATAAGGATGTGTTGCATATCTTCCCTCACTGGAACTGGATACCTGGTCAGACCATTGATATGTGGTGCTATTTCAATCATGCTGACGAGGTGGAGCTGTTTGTCAACGGTAAGAGTCAGGGCATCCGTCGCAAGAAGGTATATGGAGCTGCCAATGAGGGAGCCGCCTGGCAGCATTCAACCGAGTATCACGTTTGTTGGCGTGTGACATTCGAGCCGGGTGAGGTGAAGGTCATCGCTCGCAAGGATGGCAAGCAAGTGGGAGAGCAGACCATCAAGACCGCTGGTGCTCCCGACCATATCGTCTTGAAGAAGACCTATCAGGGCAATCTTGCTTACGGCGTTGGAACTCCTACTACCTTTGTCGAGGTGGATGTTGTGGATAAGGATGGCAATCTCTGTCCGAATGCCGAGAACCAAGTCTTCTTCTCCCTGCAGAAAGCATTGAAGTGCAAGGTAGGAGAGCAGATGCCTGAAATTCTCGGTGTCGATAATGGCTGCCAGACTTCTCTGGAGCGTTTCAAGGCTGATAACCGCAAGGCTTTCTTCGGCAAATGCCTCGTGGTCTTGAAAGGCAAGGGCACCTTGACCGCTAAGGCTGTCGATTTGAAAGAGGCGAAGCTGGAGTTCTAAAGAGAAATCATATAAGGCTAATGTCTTGCAAGATATGGCTAACAGATGTAATTAATATGGGGATTCAACTCGTTTGCGGAACCTTATTATAAAAGAAACGGACGTTAGTGAGTAATGATCTCATCAGCGTCCGTTTCTTTTATCTTTTGATGTGTCAATTGTTTCTTGTCATTGGTAATAAAAATATCTTGATTTCCTTTAAATATTACCAGTTGTCTGAGTCCCATGGGTCGTAGCTGCCCATGTTGCCCTCACCCTTGTCGGGTTTGATAGGTCCCCAGTGTGGATTTTCAGGGTCGTCCACATCCGCCTCATCTACTTTCCAATTGAGCGTTGGTGAGCCTGCGCAGATATGGCATGTATCTACTGTCACCATAGCGGTTTCAGGCTTCATATATATATCTTTCATCTTTTACACGTTTTATTGAGTATTATAGTTTTCTGTTGTCTTGCGATGGTTTTACTTCACAGCGACCTTCTTGCCATTGACCAAATAGATGCCGCTCGGCAATCCGGCTAACTTACTGCAGTCGCTTCCGATGAACTGACCTTGCAGGGTGTAGATGCCACGGGCGAATCGACCATTTCCGCTAGCGTTGTCTCCGAAGCCATCATCATCATAGATGATGGAGTCGATGCCTGTGGTTTCACCCCAAGATACACATACACCATCGATGAATGTCTTTGCAGCTGCGGTATTGCCAGTGGTAGGGCGGAACCAAATGCTGAAACCTCTCAGTCCACGAGGACGATTTGTAGAATAGTACATGTTGCCTTGGTCGAAGAAGTAGCATCCCTTCAAGTCGTCACGACCATCGATGAAGGTGGATTTGTTGTTGAGCACCCATTTGCCAAAATCCTCGTTCGTCTCTTCTGTTATTTGGTAGCTACCAGCAGTGGAAGTACCCTCTGCAGTAGGGGCGAAGGTTCTGGCGAACGTGCCGTAGGCTGTCATCTTGTTGTTGCTGCTGACGATAGGACTGCCTGTTGCTGCATCCACCACAGTGTTACTATTCGTTGTCCAAGCAGTCGTGTTCATGTTCGTGAGGTCGTTTATGTTGACAGTACTACCAGTCGAACTCTTGATGGCGAGCGATACGTTCGGGATGTCGATGTGATTCTTCTTGACCGTAATGTGAACATCCTTGGCATTCATATTGCTTCCCGTCTTTGTCAGCAGTGCTGTGTAGGCAGGGGTTTGCTCCAACTCCAGGTGCTTGGTAGGGAAGATGATGTATGGGATGAAAGCGTGCATCACCACAGCATCGTTGTCTTGGTCTGTCACGTTGATGCTCTTGAATTGTATCTCGGTGTCTGTCACCTGATGCAACTCTGCCAAGCGCACATTAGGTCCGAAAGCCTGGGTGAGTTGGTCGCGAGTCAAATCGACTGGCAGAATGAAACCATTCCACTTATCCTTTTTGAATGTCTTGTTGAGATGGAGAGTCACGTGCTGGTAGGTGTTGGAACAACCATTCTCAGCCTCATTGTTCAGGTAGGTGAGCTCATCTCTGTCTTCGTCCAGTATCAAGTCGCCATCCGTGGTCTTGCTGGCATATAGCAATCGGAAGTCATCGAACACTGTCCATTCGTTGTCTTCATAGCTTCCTATGCCAGTCTCCTTTTCGTTATGGTCGCCCACCTCGATGCCGAAGCGGATGGTTCCGCCATTCTCTGGCACTTGTACCAGCACACTGCTGATATACTTGTGGTTGCCATAGAATTCCTTGGCGGCATAGTCCATGTTCTGTTCGCTGATGTGGAGAGCAGTCTTCTCATCGTTCGACATATAGTTGGTCTGTCCGAGTATGGTCATGTGGAGGGAGTTCGGCTTATTCTTCATGGTTACCTTTCCATCGCTCCCCGTAGTTTCTTCTAGGACGACGGCGAAGAGCTTAGCCTTGGTCGTGGTGGAGAATCCCTTGCACTCGATGACGTATGCACCACCATGGGTTACGGTGATGTCTTGGTAGATGGCACCATGGGCATTCTTGATGTCGGCGGCATAGTACTTGCCGCAATGACGCTCGTAGTCTTGGGCTTCAGTGAAGGTTCTTGCATCCGTGCCATCAGGGAATGTATAGCTGGAGATAGGGTTCTTGGACGTGGTGCTGAAGTCATCTTCGTAGCTACTGTTGATATTGCCATTTTCATCGGTCAACTTGTAGTAATGCTCCAGTCCGAAGCGGAGATTACCTTTGCCACCGTATTTGATCGTCTTCCAATTGCTCAAGGCGCCATTCTCACGTGAGAATCCAGGGCATTGCAAGCGGAAGGTCAGGTCCAGTGACTTGGTCAATGTCTGAGACTGATTTTCTTGCAGTTCAAATATCTGTTTGTAGGTGATAATCTTCCACTCATCGCTGCCGTCCGACTTGGCAGTTTTGTAGTCGTCACTCGTTTCTGCTGCGGCACCGCAGTTCTTATCTACGTCACCTTGTGTCTTGGCTGCGATGAGGTAATACTTCTTGGTCTTGTCAAAATTGTCAGATGTGTTTGAACTGTTGCTATATGTATATAGCTTGTAGGTGTAGGTTTTTCCTTCAACAGCTTCCATCTTCCAGCCTCTTCTGACGATGGTAGTTTTAGTAGTGCCAAAAAAACCTGTTTCTGTATAAAGATATGCTCTGTCTATATACACACCATTGTCTGCAGGATTGTCTTTTCCTGTCTCGTATTCTAAGTAATTGCCTTCTCCTAGCTTGTCCTTCGCGTCAAACTTCTGAGCAAGGTGAATCCAGCCTTTTCCGTCGTCTTTGTCGTCTGTGTCGATATGTATCCACAGCGGCATTCCGTATTCTTTCAAGGAGACATGGGCTCCCCAATAGCCTCCTGCATTGAGCAACAGACCCGTCTTGACATTATAGAGGAAGAAGATTTTACTCTTGTCATCTTCTGGAAAGGTGTTGTCTTTGATTACAGCAGCTCTTACTTGTGCCTCGCTGCAACCAGTCAGCGATTCGATGCCTGCGATGTGGGTTCCATTCGAATTGGTATCCTGAGCCTGTACTTGGAGACTTCCCTCAATAATGAATAGAAGTATGGCAAGGAAAGTAATGAATACGAATGACCACTTTTGTGTCGTATTGACGTGATGTTGTTGTAGTTTTTTTCTCATATCAATTCCATTTAAGAGTCGTTGTGTGTAAGTTTTACTCATCCTATTTTTCGGCGCTCAGCATTTTGTGATGAATAGTTGGAGCGCTGTTTTAAACACTTGCAAAGGTAGTGGAATCTTTAGTTTGGGTATTTTAAACATTAGAAAGATTTCTCTTTTTACAATTTCAAAAATGGAAAAAATGACGCAAAAGTGTAAAAAGAGTGAAAAATGTCGCTTTTTTGTCTTAATTCGGGGGGGTAATAATTATTTTTTGTACTTTTGTATTCCGTAATAAGAATTGTATATGATAGAGTTGTTAGAGCATTATTTCAATGTGTTGATTCAATGTGTTGGAGCCATTTATTTTGGCCTCGGCATTGTCCTGTTGTTTGGAAAAGTGCCTCTTGCTGCCGAATATCTTCCTTATCGCAAGGCGAAGAGATGTTTGGCCACTACATATTTTATCATGGGATTCAACCTTGTTGTCTACTTAGCTATTTCCAACTCTGCCGATTGGAAAGCGCTCAATCCATATATCAAGTGCGCTGATTTTATATTTTTCTATCTGGAAGCCATCTTTTTCTTTTCCACGTTCTTCTATTTGTTGGACGAGAAGTATATGTCGTGGCGAAATTTCAGCAAGGACTGGGGTATCTTCCTGTTATCTGTTGCCCTGATGATTACTTCCACCATAGGAGTCTTTGGCAAGGTGGATGCTTGGGTTTCGTGGTTTCCCTTCTTTATATTCTTTGTGCAGTACGTGTTGTTCTTGAGACGTTTCAATATCCTATATATTGAGAAGCGGAGGAAACTGGACAATTACTTTGCGGAGGATATGCAGCAGTTTATGTTCTGGATCAAGAAGAGTATCATCCTTGTAATCCTTACCAGTGTACTGAGTTTCACTACGTTGCTTGGGGGAATTATCTATAATTATCTTTTCCAGATTTATGTCATCTCTGCCAATTTCTACATAGCCATCAGTTTCATCAACTACGCTGCCATGTATGGTAAATTGAACAGTGCCGAGGTGACGGACAAAGAAAGGATGGAGACTGATAAGGAAGAACAGAAAATATCGCAGACAGACAATTATGAGCAGCTCTTTGGCGAGCAAGTGAAGATATGGCTTTCTGAAAAGCGGTTCCTCGCTCCTCAGTTGACGATAGATGACTTGGCGGCAGAGATGGGTACCAACAAGCTATATATGTCTCGCTATATCAACCGTAAACACGGTGCCAACTTCAGTACTTGGATTACACAACTGCGTCTGGAGGAGGCAAAAAACTATATGCGTGAGAATCCGAATGTCAAACAGGAAGAGGTGGCTATCCATTCTGGTTTCTCTTCGTCCTCCTATTTCTCCAGGGTGTTTTCTCGCTTTGAGAGTATGACGCCAGCAGCATGGCGCAAAGAACAAAATGTTTAAATGTGTACATGTTATGTTAATCGCAAAGCCATTCCTCTTAAAAAGATTTGTGACTTTGCGATTTTTATTTTATTTTTGCCTTATCTTATAAAACCAACTTTCGTATATCAAGGAGTTAAAGGAGTTAAAGAAGTTAAAGGAGTTAAGACGTATGTCTTGCTGCTTAAAAACTACCCCCAAAAGACTATTGTCTTAACTCCTCAGCGACCATAGGGAGCGATAACTCCTTTAACTCCTTTAACTTCTTTAACTTCTGAACTTGCAAAACTTGAATTATAAACCTAATAGAAGAGTAAATATGAAAAGACTATTATTGATGGGATGTTGCGTGTGTGGGCTTGTAGCCCATGTGCAGGCACAGTTGCGAACCAACGAAGGTATTGAGTATCTGCAGTGCCAGGCTCCCGATGTGTCGGGCGATTTCTGTGACCTTGCCAATACCTATTTCTTGGCAGACAGTATTGCTAACTTCGACTTGAACAAAGGAGAGGGAATGCTCAATTGGAAACGCTATCGCATGTCGCCTCGTCAGGCATTCAACTTGAATGGTTATTGGCCTGTACGTATGCAGATGCTCGACTTCCCGAGCACCCAGTATGATAACGACCCTAATCTGAAAATAAGAATACGCAAGGTAGACGACCGTACCTTGCGCGTCACCCTTTTCACTTCGCCCGTAGAGCCTCGTATGGATGATGCCAACGACCCTATGTTCTCGCCCGAGTTTATTGCCGCAAACGCAGGTAATGACCATGCCCGAATCGGAAAGGGACGCTGGAACACTTCGGTTTCTACCAATAGTATCGTTTATCGCAACAAGAATGGTGTGCTCGAGATACAGAAATATCCTTTCCGCTTGATTCTGAGAGACAGCAAGGGAAAGATACTAACCCAGACTCGCCATATCATCGACAACGATAGTTCGCAGGTCAAGCTGTTGCCGTTCAGCTTCATCAAGCGTGGTAGCGACAACTCACGAAGCATTAACCCCGTATTCCTCCTTTCTCCAGGAGAGCGCATCTATGGTTGTGGTGAGAGTTTCACATCGCTCAACAAGGTGGGACAGAAGATCAATCTCTCCGTTGTTGACCCACAGGGACCTGAGGGTGCTAATATGTATAAGCCAGTGCCTTTCTATTTCTCTAATCGTGGTTATGGTTTCTTCATGCACACATCAGCTCCTTCTACAGTCGACTTTGGGGCATCTTACATCGGTGCTCAGCGACTCTTTATGGCAGATGAGACGATGGACTTCTTTGTGTTCTTTGGCGAGCCAAAGGAGATTTTGGATGAATATACACAGGTGACGGGCAAGTCGCCCATGCTGCCTCTCTGGACTTTCGGAACATGGATGAGCCGCATTTCGTATTTCTCTCAGAAGGAGGGTATGGAGGTTGCCCATCAGTTACGTGCCAATAAGATTCCTTCCGATGTCATTCATTTCGATACAGGATGGTTTGGTGTAGACTGGCAATGCGATTACGAGTTTGCCAAAGACAGGTTTAAAGACCCTGTGGGTATGCTTAAGTCACTGAAGAAGGATGGCTTCCACACCTGTCTGTGGCAGCTGCCATATTTTACTCCTAAAAACCGATATTTCCGTGAATTGGTAGATGGAGGTATGGCAGTACGTAATGGCAATGGAACACTCAACTACGAGGATGCTGTGCTCGACTTGAGCAATCCTAAGACTGTGAACTGGTATCAGGACAAGATAGGTCGTCTCATCAATCAGGGGGTAAGTGCCATCAAGTGCGATTTTGGTGAGGCTGCTCCTTATGACGGACTTTATGCTTCGGGCAAGACAGGACTCTATGAGCACAATCTCTATCCTTTGCGATACAACAAGGCTCTCTATGAGGCAGTGAAGGATCATTCGGCTGAGCACGAAGGTGTGATATGGGCACGAAGTGCTTGGGCAGGAAGTCAGCGTTATCCTCTCCACTGGGGTGGCGATGCAGCTACCAACGAGATAGGAAGCGTGGGTATGATAGGTGATCTGCGTGGAGGATTGAGTTTCGGTCTTAGCGGTTTCTCTTTCTGGAGCCATGACTTGGGTGGTTTTGTTAGCAAAAGCCCTGAAGATCTGTATCGCCGTTGGCTGCCTTTTGGATTCCTCAGCTCGCATACACGCGCTCATGGAGCACCTCCCACAGAGCCTTGGCTCATCAGCAAGGACTTTACAGATGCCTTCCGTGCCAATGCCGAGATGAAGTATCGCCTCATGCCTTATGTTTATGCGCAGGCCAAAGATTGCTCTGAGCGAGGACTACCTATGGTTCGTGCACTCTTTGTAGAGTTTCCTCAGGATGCTGGGGCATGGTTAGTGGAAGATGAATATATGTATGGTTCGCAGATATTGGTGGCTCCTCTCTTAGAGAGTGGTACAGAGCGCACGGTATATCTGCCCAAGGGCAAGTGGATAGATTATCAGACGGGCAAGGTGTATGAGGGTGGTTTCCAAACCATTGTTGTTCCTACTCAGGTGGCAGATGTACAGGCTCAGGGCAATGTAAGCTTGCCTTTGCCTTGCGTTATCCTTGTTAGGGATGGTAGCCTTATCCCTCAGGTGCCAGTGGCTCAGAGTACTGATCGTATCGATTGGTCTAAGCTTACCTGGAAGCCTTTCCGCGTGGATGCTACCGAGTGTGTGGGCTATCTGTATCGCCCTGGTGATACGAATATTGAGGTGGTAAGAAAATAAAATGAACTTTTGTTCGTTATATAATATAACAGAACTTGATCATAAAACGACTTAGACAATGAATGTACGGGTAGAAGGGGCTACAGACAGTTTGGCTGCGCCCATTGCCTCGCTCATTATGGAGGCGATGAATCATGAGTGTTGCCAGAATCTGGCAGGTAAAGACCATACGATAGAGGATTTCCGTCGGGTCATGACGGAATTGGTGGCTCTTGACGATAGTCAGTATAGTTATCGCAATACGCTTTGTGCCTTTGCTGACGATGGTCGTCTGGCTGGCATCTGTGTGGCTTACGATGGAGGGGAACTGCATCGCTTGCGCCGCCGTTTTATAGAGGCTGCTCAAAGGGAGTTTGGCATCGATTATTCTGGTATGGACGACGAGACTCAGGCAGGCGAACTTTATATTGATAGCATTGCAGTACCGAACGAGTTTCGAGGTCATGGTATTGCCAAACTATTATTAAAAGCTGTTATTGAGCGTGCCCGTGAGATGGAATTGCCAGCAGTAGGTCTGCTTGTCGATAAGGGAAATCCTTGTGCCGAGTCTTTATACACCAAGGTGGGCTTCCAGTATGTCAATGATTCTGCATGGGGAGGTCATGAGATGCGTCATCTGCAATATCGATTGGATTGATTGTTGCTTCACTGAATATAAATATCCCCCCGAAAGTTAAATGAAAAAACTTTCGGGGGGATATTGTTTCTTTACAATGTGATAAGCCTCTGTAGATTAACTCTCCAGTTCTTCTATCTCGCTCTCATCCATGTCGCTGTCCAAACGGTCGCGCCACAGATACTTGCGTGTCTCGTGTACGATGATGCCGCTAAGACAGAGCAAGGATATGAGGTTAGGTATGGCCATCAACGCATTCATGCAGTCGGCAATGTTCCATACCAGTTCCAAGCCGACGACACTACCTGCAAAGATGCTGATGATGTAGAGCACGCGGTAGACTAACATCCAGCGCTGGCCTTTAAGGTATTCCACGCAGCGTTCGCCATAATAGCTCCAACCTAAGGTGGTACTGAAAGCAAAAGTGGCTAAACCAAAGGTGAGCAAGGGTGCTCCTATGTAAGGTATCTTGCTGAATGCAGCCTTCGTAAGGGCTGCTCCGTTGTGGTAGTCGATGTCGGGGTAGGCAATGATGCTTGAGGTGATGACCAGACCTGTTAGGGCACAGATGATGACCGTATCCCAGAAGGTGCCTGTCGATGAAACAAGAGCCTGGCGTACTGGATTACGAGTCTGCGCAGCAGCCGCTACGATAGGTGCCGAACCAAGACCCGACTCGTTGGAGAACAGACCTCGGGCAATACCATAGCGGGCTGCCATCATCAATGTGCTGCCAGCGAAACCTCCTCCTGCCGCACGAGTAGTGAAAGCTGACTCAAAGATGACCTTGAGTGCTGGCCATAGATAGGTATGGTTGACGATAAGGATATAGATGCAGCCCAACACATAGAAAATAGCCATGAAGGGCACGAGCATTCCACATACTTTTGAGATAGATTTCACTCCGCCAATGATGACTGCGGCTCCTAAGATGCAGACGATGCTACCTGTGAGGTAGGGGGAGATGCCATACTGGTTTTCTACGAGTGTAGAGATGGCGTTTGCCTGTACGGTGCTACCGATGCCAAATGAGGCGATGGCTGCAAAGATGGCGAAGAGGACGGCGAGCCATTTCCAACCCAATCCCTTCTCTAAGGCATACATCGGCCCGCCAAGCATGCGGCCGCGCTTGGTCTTTACGCGATATTTTACTGCCAATAAGCCTTCTGCATACTTGGTAGATATACCAAACACACCCGTAAGCCAGCACCATAGCACAGCGCCAGGACCGCCTAAGGCGATGGCTGTTGCCACACCGATGATGTTGCCCGTTCCTATTGTTGCAGCAAGGGCTGTGGCGAGTGCACCAAACTGAGAGACGTCGCCAGTGGCATTCTTATCTCTCTTGATGGATAATTTGATGGCTTTGAAAATCTTGCGTTGCGGAAAACGCAGGCGGATAGTGAGGAAGATGTGAGTGCCCAAGAGTAGAATTATCATGGGCCAACCCCACAAGAAGGAGCTTAGCGCTACAAAGATGTCGTTTAGTATATTCATAATCTCTCTTATTTTTTTTCTGTTTTGTTATTTGTCTTTCTCTTTTATTATCCCATGTTCTATTTTGATCTTTATGTTGCTATACCCCATAGACTGGAACATAGCCTCAAATTGACCTTTGGCATTTTCTTCTGCCTTGGAGATGTTGGCTTTTGTGAGGCAACGCTTCTTCATAGCTTCATAGGCTCTGTTGTACATATCCTGTCGATCTTTACCCGTCCATTTGCCTTCTTCGAAGAACGAATGTGTTCTTGTTTCATCAATGAAGTTGCGATCGAGCAACCTGATGGGGGGTAGGGTGCAGATGATGGTGTCTCCATCGGCCCTCAGCCATTCGTTGCCCACCTCGCGCATATTGATGCCCAGTCGGAGGGTGCCATAATAAATTCTTACCAGTTCGTCGTCGCTGATGAGCCCTTTGCGCACGGTGTCTATCAGTTCTTCATCACTGATGGATAGAAATTCCCACTGGCCGATGGCTTCTATGCTCTTGATCTGTGTAGGCGAGAGCAGGGTCTTTCCTTCTTGTTCCATGGAGATGGAGTTGTCTTTATTGAGCCAGTATAAGCCTCCACCGATGATAATGACGAGCAGGAGTATGACGATGATTTCAAATTTTCTCATATCTGTAATACCTTACTTGTTCTCTACCGATGTGCCGTCGATGAGGCTTGAAAGATCGGAAGAGGTAAACTTCTTTCTGAAACTAATCTTGATATTCTCGGCTTGGAATCCTAAGTGGACGAGCATGGGCACCAGGGTGTGTGCGGCACTCTGGCGAGCTGTCTCAAGGATGTCCATGCGCGGAATGTCATTGATGATGCCCTTGCGGCCCTCTTGTTCGTAGCTGCTGAGCTCTTCATCGCTGAAGTTGCTGCGTGTCAGCGACACGAATTTCTTGGTTCCCTCATGGTCTATCTTGCTACTGGTGAGTACCACCTTAGGGTCGGGGAGGATGATTTCTATCTTCTTGCCTTGCCGTCTTACGTTCTTCTCGCTGAAATCTTTAAAGTCGATATATGCTTTGAGTGTCGCATCTATAGGGATGGCAACCTTACGGTTTCCGCCAGGCAGAGAAATATTGAACTCGTTTTTGAGGATAGAACCCTTTAGCCGAAGCTGGTCGTCGTGGGTGATGATTCTGTGAACCTGGGCCTCGGCGGTATATAGTCGGCTGCATTTTTGTATCTGCAGCACCATCATGGGGATGGTGTCGAGAGCGTTTTCTTTCTCTTTGGCTTGTTTGCCAGTGCATGCAGAGAGTATGATTCCTATTGTCAGAATGATAAGTAAAATAGTCTTTCTCATACTAATTGTTTTGTTTTTGCTGCAAAGGTACGACAAATTGTGTAATTTGCCAAATACTATTAGTCAAATTTATATTTTTCTTCTTTGTTTTGTGATAATCTGTAGTTTGCTGGTAAGTCTGTTGCTTCCTGGTGTGGTTTTTCTTCTTTTGCTTATGATAATCATTTATATAGTCATTTGCTAAATATATAAATAAGGTGGGGCCTTAGCGAATAGAAAAGCCTCGAAAAATGAAAGCGGCTTCGATAGTCAATGAAGCCTATTTCGTAGAGCAATGAAAGCGGCTTCGTTGGCACATGAAGCCCACTGCGTTTTTTGGGGGATCTTTTCTTCGTAAAATCTATTGCAGTTGAAATTTGAAATTCTTGCCTCTCTTAAAACTTTCCGAAATGGTGTAGCTTTATATCTATTAACAAGTTAAAGAGCGACTCATGCTGTGGGGTGCTGAGTAGTTACTAATCTTGCTTGTTTTGTTAAAGGCGGTTAAAATGGCGATTTTTTCTTTCTTCTAATTAAACCTTTTGTGTTTTTCTGGGTCATTATTTATGATTAGAATTCATAAACTGAACTTTTATTATATCGTGTGAGAAAAGTTCAATAGGATTTATTAGTTAGTATTTAGGTAGTAAAGCACTCTCTTTGTGAAAAGAGGGTGCTTTTTCTTTGCATGATTGCATTTTTTTTCTTAACTTTGCATTACTTTATTCATCAGATAAGTTGCATCTCGGTATTGCCAGTCAAGTAAACTTGATGTTCTACATTCGATTTGCACAAACATAAAAACAAGACTACAATGAAGAAAACGATTTCCGTGTTTATGATAGCTGCCTTCGTGGCAACGTGTTTGTCTTCTTGCAATGAGAAGAAAAAGAGTCAAGTGATTATTGCTCCGAAACCTACTGCTCCGAAGCCCAAAAAGACTCAGGAATTAAGTAGCTATGAACAGACGCGCGACATAGAATGGCTTGGTAAGTCTTACCAAGTGGTGATGAAACGTGTTGCTGACCATGAACTACCTGTGGTAGAGTGCGAGGACCATTCTAAGTATTATGATAATAAAATTACGATTAAAGTGCTGCGAGAGGATAGTACAGAGTTCTTTAACCGTGCCTTTCTGAAAAGTGATTTCACGGAATACTTGGATGAGCACACAAAGAAAACGGGAACCTTGTTGGGCATTGTGTTTGTGGGAGTAAAGAATGATGTACTCTGTTTTGCTGGTAGTGTCGGGTCGCCAGATGTGACAAGCGATGAGTATGTGCCCCTTGTCATCAAAATCAATCGAATGGGAGCGGTCAGCATAGCCAAAGATACACAACTCGATACTGCTGGGGAAGAATAAGATGATATAAGAATATATATAACAATAAAGAAACCGAGTCTGGCATTGCCGAACTCGGTTTCTTTATTGTTATATATTAATCTGTTTTACTTCAAGAGTTTTTTGAAGTCTTTGTCAAAGCATTGTGGATGACGACCGATAAAGAGGACATTGAGCAAGCAGTTGGCTGCCAATTCCTCGTCGTTGAGGTCTACTCCTTTTCCTTTTTTTACTTCTTTGCCTAAGCAAGCATCCCATGTGGTGTTGAAACAACTATCATCGGCTCCCACAATCATACTATTGCTCGAGTTGGGGTCTTCCATGAGCTCATAGCGGATGGCTTTCTTGCTCATCACGGGCTGTATGCTACAGAGCATATCGAAAGCTTTCTGGAAGACATCCCGGTGGAGATTAGCATTAGGGAACATCGTGCTGACAGTGGGGAAGAGTTCCTCAAAGTCAAACGACTGCAAGAGTTGGTATAGTTTCATTCCTTATTTTACTTGTGTTTGTTAGGATGTTTTTTTAGAACTTAGCCATTTTGATGGCATCAATAGCACACTCATCGCCTTTGTTGCCAAGTTTTCCACCACTACGGTCTTTGGCTTGCTGCAGGTCGTTGGTGGTGAGGAGACCATAGATGACAGGAATCTCCTGTGAGGCGTTGAGACGAGCAATGCCGTAGGTAACGCCCTGGCAGATGTAGTCGAAATGAGGAGTCTCACCCCTGATGACACTACCTAAGACGATGACAGCGTCGTAGCCTTGGTTGAGTACCATCTGGCGGGCGCCATATATGAGCTCGAAACTTCCAGGAACGGTTTTCACGTGGATGTTCTCGGGCAAGGTGCCATGCTTGGTGAGCGTATCAACGGCTCCCTTGAGCAATGCGCCTGTTATCTCAGGATTCCACTCTGCTACCACGATGCCAAAGCACATATTGCTGGCATCGGGTACCTTTGTGAAGTCGTAATCAGACAAATTATGAAGTGCTGTAGCCATAATTAGTTAGAGGCTCTTTCGATATACTTGTCAATCTCTGCACTCTGTACGAGCATAGAGTTTACATATTTTTTCTTAATGTCCTGATAGAGCTTTAGTGCCTCTTCTTTCTTGCCCTGGCTCTCTAAGATTTCGCCAGCCTTGATGAGGAAAGTAGGAGAGAGGCTGTTGTTTGTGTCGTCATCAGACTTGCTGTCTGCCATGTCGGCAGCTTTCTTGAAAGCATCTACAGCTTTGTCGAGCTGGTTGAGGTGAGCGTAAGCGTCACCAAGAGCTGCATGAGCTGCAGGGCTAATCATCTGGTCGCCCTTAGAAGAGAATGCGTCGAGGCTCTTCTGTGCTTCTGCCCACTTGCCGAGGTTAGCATAGCTAAGACCAGCATAGAGGTTAGCGAGGTTGCCTGCCTTGGTGCCGCTATATTCGTCTGCTAACTTAGCAAAGCCTACGAAACCAGCTCCGTCACCATTGACAGCCTGCTCAAACATCTCGTTGTTGAAGTAGGTCTGACCCTTGCTGAGAGCAGTGCTTGCCTTCTCTTCGCGTGGTCCGGAAATCTGTGAAATGTAGAGGAATACACCTGCAATGACAAGGATGATAACTGCCACTGCGGTAAGGATGGCCTTCTTATACTTCAAGAAGAAAGCCTCGCGGTTGTTGATGTTCTCGGTTGCTTCGAGAACCTGTTCTGTTTTGTTTGCCATTTTTATTTTTGTTTTTATTATTTTTTTTCGTAATAATAGTCTATGTACTCCCCTTGTAGAGAGGCTACACTTTAGGATGCAAAAATACGTAATTTTATCCACATATTGAAATTTATAGGCTACTTTTTTCGTTTTTTGGTCTTTTTCTGCTAACTTTGCAGTTCAATAGTGCCGTAATACGTATGATTTTAAAGAATATCTCGATAATAAATTATAAGAACATCAAGGCTGCCAATTTGGAATTGTCGCCCAAGATTAATTGTCTCATCGGTCACAATGGTGTGGGAAAGACAAATTTCTTGGATGCTATCTATTATCTTTCTTTTTGTCGTAGCGCTTATAATCCCATTGACTCGCAGGTGATAGCTCATGATGAGAATTTCTTCATGTTGGAAGGCAACTATCTGGATGAGCAGGGCAATGTCGAGAATATTTTCTGTGGCATGAAGCGTGGCACGAAGAAGCATTTCAAGCGTAATAAGAAAGAGTATAAGCGACTTTCGCAACATATAGGTTTGATTCCTCTCATCTTTGTGTCGCCCTCAGATACCTTAATTATTGAAGGCGGAAGCGAAGAGCGCCGTCGTCTCATGGATGTGGTGATTTCACAATATGATGCTTCGTACATGGAGGCGTTGACCAACTATAACAAGGCTTTGCAGCAACGTAATGCTTTGTTGAAGATGGAGGAGGAACCAGATGTTACCTTGATGGAGATTTGGGAGCAGGAGATGGCTCGATATGGAGAGTTGTTGTTTCAGAAGCGTGAAGCTTTTGTCAAGGAATTGGTGCCTGTGTTTCAGCAAATCTATAGTCGTATCTCGGGCGACCGTGAGCAGGTGAGTTTGCGCTATGTGTCGCATTGTCAGCGTGGACCACTCCTGGAGGTGATTCAGCGTGACCGTTTCAAAGATCGTGCTGTAGGCTATTCGCTGCATGGTGTGCATCGTGATGACTTAGAGATGCTCATCGGTGACTATATGATGAAGCGCGAGGGGAGTCAGGGTCAGAACAAGACGTTTGTCTTGGCACTAAAGTTGGCGCAGTTTGACTTCTTGCGTCGCACGGCTTCTTGCACTACGCCCTTGTTGCTTCTCGACGATATCTTTGATAAGTTGGATGCTCAGCGTGTGGAGGCTATCGTAGAGCTGGTATCGGGTGATAACTTTGGTCAGATTTTTATTACTGATACCAATCGTGATCATCTTGACCATATTCTGCAACAGCGTGATGGGGATTATTGTATCTTTCATGTAGAAGGAGGAGAAATAGCACTCGCACACGAAGAATAAACCCTAACAGATATTGATGATTATGTTCAGAAGAAAAGTACGTTCGATATCAGATTTGCTGCCTGAGATTCTAAGAAGAGAGGGACTGGAAGGACCTCTGCAGCAAAAACGCTTGTTGGCTGCCTGGGAACAGGTGGTGGGTGAGCCTGTGGCTAAATATTCAGGGGAAAGGTTTATTAAGAATCAGACTCTCTTTGTCAAGATTCTTAGTCCAGCTCTGCGTGCTGACTTAGCATTGAGCCGTAGCATCTTGGTAAAACGACTCAATGAGGCGGCTGGGGCTTTTGTTATTGCAGATATCAAGTTTTATTAATTCTGATATCAAGTTTTATGAAGCCAATTACAAAGCTTTATAAAACAGTTTTCAAGCTTTATAAAACAGTTTCTCTAATTCCCCTATTGCTCTTATTTCTCTGAGGGGGAATTACACGATGATATCCATTTTAATATCGGTGGGCTCTGTTGGTACGAGGTCTGACTTTTGAAAGTCGAAACAGATGCCTATCTTGTAGAGATGCGGCATTTTCCTAAGTAGCCGGTCGTAGTAACCCTTACCTCTTCCCAGTCGGTTGCCAGCCTTGTCGAAACTCATGCCAGGTATAACGGCAACTTCTATTTTCTTATAATCTTCTTCAGTCAACAGATTGCCAATGGGTTCAAGGATGTGAAAAGCACCCTCCTGTAGGTCGTGGATGCCTGTATATTCCCTGATAAGCATATTCTCTGCGTCAACAACGACGGGGAGGAATACCTTTTTGCCCTGTCTCACTAATTCGTCGATATATTGATGCGTGTTCACCTCGTCGGGCAGGGAGTAATAGAGTAACACATGATGTGCTTTCTCGAGTCGGCGATTCTGTTGCAGACGTTCTAAAATAGGAAGCGACAGTTTTCCGAGTTGTTGCTCAGAAAACTGTCGCTTTTTATCTCTAATGAGGATTCTCAGTTCTTTTTTGTTCATGTCTTTTTGCTTATGCCTGATGGGGGAACTGGCTGTGCAACGAACGGTAGTTGTAGGGCACATTAGCCATAGCTACCTTCTGCTTCTTCTTGTTGATAGGTTTGGTGGAAACGGGCTTCTTGGGGAAAGCCTCGTTCTTTTGAAATACCTCCAACGTCTTCTCGATGACAGGATCGTCTTGGTTGACATACTGGTTCCAAGCTTGGTCGTTGAGAATGTTGTAGATGACGCGGCTGTTGATGTAGCGCTGCAACAACTTGTGCGACTTGCGTATGAGCAGATTGCGGCGTTGTAGGCCATGCTTGTCGGCATAGGTAGCAAACTTCTCCACCATATCCTGCTTATCCAGATAGTCAGCCATCTCCATCATCTCTTTAAAGTTATTGAGCTTAGGACGGTTGTCATCGGTATAGGTGAAAGCAAACTGCAGGATAAGACCGCTCATGCTCGCTTGTTTGAAGTAAGATGTCATTCCGAGAGTGTCTTCAGGAACGAAGATGTCGGGTGTGATGCCACCTCCGCCATATACGATGCGCCCCAAACTTGTATGGTAGGCAGGACCCGTGTGCTTGATACTGTCTTGCGAGAAGAACTCTCCATGCTCGTAGCGGTTGATGAGATCTTGTTCATAGCCTTTATCGTCACCCAGGGTGTAGGGTTTCTGTATGCAACGTCCAGAAGGTGTGTAGTAGCGTGCAATGGTGAGGCGTATCATGCTGTGGTCGGGGAATTCTATCTGTTGCTGCACGAGACCCTTACCGAAGGAGCGTCGACCGATGATGGTAGCACGGTCGTTGTCCTGCATAGCTCCAGCAAAGATTTCTGCAGCCGAGGCAGAGCCTTCGTTGATAAGTACCACGAGCGGAATGTTCTGATATGAGCCTTTGCCGTCACTTCGGAAGTCTTGACGTGGTGACTTGCGTCCCTGTGTATAGACGATGAGTTTCTTGTCTTGCAAGAATTCGTTGGCCATATTGATAGCTGCTGTGAGGTAGCCACCGCTGTTGTCGCGTAAGTCTATGCAGAGGTTCTTAAAGTGTTCTTGTGAGAGTTTAGCCAGGGCAATGAGCATCTCAGGATAGGTGTTCTCACCGAAGTTCTTGATACGTATATATCCCGTCTCGTCGTTGAGCATATAGGTAGCGGTAATACTCTTGGTTGGTATCTCGCCACGAGTCACCGTGAAAGTTTGTACCTTCTTACTACCATAGCGCACTACGCCAATCTTCACTTTAGTGTCTTTCTGTCCTTTGAGGCGGCGCATAGCTTCTTGGTTAGTAACGATTTTTCCAACGAAAGGCTTGTCGTCCACAGCCACAATCTTGTCGCCAGCCAACAGACCTGCTTTCTCTGCAGGTCCATTCTGTATTACATTTTGTACGTGTATGGTGTCTTCGCGGATGACAAATTCGATACCTACGCCACAGAAAGACCCTTTCAGGTCATCGGTGGCAGAAGCCACGTCCTTAGCACTGATGTATACAGAGTGAGGGTCAAGTTCAGAGAGTATCTGTGGGATAGCCTTGTCGACGAGTGAGTCGATGTTGACAGCATCCACGTATTGGTCGTCGATGATGTGGAGCAGGTTGTTAAGCCTGTTGCTTCCGCTGTTGATGATGTTGAGCCTGTTGCCCGAGAAATGATTTGAGAAGAACGAGCCGATCATGATACCTATCACCACGCAAACAGCCATGATGATGGGCATGAAACGGTTGGTCTTTTTCTTGTTGATATTCATATTTTTTGGGAGTGTTGAATGTTAAATGTTGTGTGACGAGTCTTGCTGCTCATCAGGGTTGAGATATTCCACCTTGATGCCTGCTCGTTCCATCAGTTGGATACCATCGTTGAGACGATATTTTTCTGCGTATACAACGCGCTTGATACCAGACTGGATGATGAGTTTAGCACATTCGATACATGGCGAGGCGGTGACATAGAGAGTACTTCCGTCGCTATTGTTGCTGCTGCGAGCCAACTTGGTGATGGCATTGGCTTCGGCGTGAAGTACATAAGGCTTGGTGACGCCGTTTTCCTCGCATACGTTTTCAAATCCGCTGGGCGTACCATTGTAGCCGTCGCTGATAATCATCTTATCCTTAACTACGAGTGCACCCACCTGTCGGCGCTTACAGTAGCTGTTTTCTGCCCATATACGTGCCATACGCAGATAGCGCAGGTCGAGTTTCTCTTGTTTGGAAAGTTGATTCTCCATGTTCCTTTTTTTTGTTGTTATGATGCTGTGTGGGGTTTGATCTCATTGCGTTGCAGTAGTGCCTCGATGGTAGGTTCCTGTCCGCGGAAACGCTTGTAGAGTGTCATAGGGTGCTCTGTGCCACCTTTAGAGAGTATATTGTCTCTGAAACTCTGTGCTGTATGCTGGTCGAAGATACCATTCTTCTTAAACATACTGAAGGCGTCTGCATCGAGAACTTCTGCCCACTTATAACTATAGTATCCTGCAGCGTAGCCTCCTGCCATGATATGCGAGAACTGTACGGTCATACAGGTGTCGGGCAGTTGGGGTGTCACCATGGCTTTTTCCCAAGCTTTTTTCTCGAAGGGGATGATGTCTTCATCGAAAGGCTCCTTCTTGGTGTAGTAAGCCATGTCGAGCAGTCCGAAGCTCACCTGTCGCAAACATCCGTATGCAGCCATGAAGTTGCGGCTCTTTACGATGCGCTCTATCAGTTCGTCGGGTAGAGGCTCACCAGTTTGGTAGTGGAAAGCAAAGGTGCGAAGGAAGTCTTTCTCGACAGCGTAGTTCTCCATAAACTGGGATGGCAGCTCAACAAAATCCCACCACACGTTGGTGCCCGAAAGACTCTCAAAACGAGTATTAGCAAACATACCATGCAGGCTATGTCCAAACTCATGCAAGAATGTCTCCACCTCGCCAAGTGTAAGCAAGGCAGGCTTTTCTGCTGTGGGCTTGGTGAAGTTCATTACCACGCTCACGTGTGGACGTATGTTACGACCTTGATGGTCTATCCATTGTCCCTGAAATGCAGTCATCCATGCTCCGCCTTGTTTGCCCTTACGAGGGAAGAAGTCTGCATAGAATACAGCCAAGAAACTACCATCTTTGTCGAACACCTCGTATGCTTTTACGTCGGGGTGGTAAACGGGTATTTCAGTATTCTCTTCGAAACGTATGCCGTATAGTTTGCCTGCAAGACCGAATACGCCTTCGATGACCTTGTCGAGCTGCAAGTAGGGACGCAACATTTCTGCATCGAGGTTGTATTTTTCCATCTGCAACTTGTGTGAATAGAATCCGAAATCCCATGGCATCATCTCGAAGTCCTCGCCTTCCATGCGCTTTGCCAAGGCTGTTATCTCGGCTACCTCTTTCTCAGCAGTGGGTTTGTAGGCCTCTATGAGGTCGTTTAGCAATTTGTATACGTTGGAAGTGCTACTTGCCATGCGATGCTTGAGCACATAGTCAGCGTAGGTTTCAAATCCCAACAGTTGGGCGAGCTCACGTCGCAGATTGATGAGCCGCTTGCAGATGTCAAGGTTGTTAGCATCGTTATCGTGTATACACTCGGTATTGCGTGCCATGTACATCTGTTTGCGCAGTGAACGCTGTGTCGAGTAGGTCATAAAAGGCGAGTAACTGGGATAGTCGAGGGTGAAAATCCATCCCTCTTTGTCCTGTTCCTGAGCGTTCTGTTTGGCAGCTTCGATGGCTGTCTCTGGTAGCCCATCGAGCTGTGCCTCGTTGGTGATATGCAGTTGGAATGCTTTGTTTTCTTTGAGTAGGTTTTGTGAGAACTGGAGGGTGAGCATACTTGCTTCCTCGGTGAGTTTGCGGAGGTGTTCCTTGCCCTCATCGTCGAGCAGTGCACCGCTACGCACAAAACCATCATAGCTGGTTTCGAGCAACATCTGTTCCTCGGCATTGAGTTCACGGTTGGGGTGGTCGTGTACAAACTTGATGCGCTCAAAGAGTTTCTTGTTGAGGGTGATGTCATTAGCATGCTTTGTTAAGATGGGGCTCATCTTCTGTGCCAAGGCTTCCATCTCATCGCTGGTTTCTGCGCTCATCATGCAAGAGAAAACGTTAGAAACGCGGCTGAGCAAGTCGTAGTAGTGTTCTCCTTTTTCTGTGTCTACACGCGCCAAGGTATTCTCGAAGGTAGGCTCGGCGGGGTCGTTTACAATCTTGTCTGTGGCCTCGTCGTCACGGCGTATTCCTTCCATAAAGGCTTCTTCGTAGTCTTCCAACTTGATACGGTCGAAGGGTACGGTGTCGTGTGGGGTGTTGTAAGGTAAGAAAAAGGGGTTGATACGATTCTCTGTTTTGTTTTCTTGAAGCATACTAACTTTATGTTTTTATTTTTACTGCAAAGTTAGTAAAAAAGAGTGTGATTATCTTCTTGTTACATACAATTTAACATACTTTTATTTCATTGTTTGTCGTTGGTGAGTTTTTCGGGTCAGCGGATTTTTACGGTTGGCAATACTATATAATTACGAATAAAGTGTAGCCAGCCTGTACATGAAGAATCTAATATCCCCTACACCCCTGAACTGTGTTCTGAAAGCCTTGATTTTAGCATTAAACGACTCTGCCGATGCATTAGTAAGCCTTTCCTCAAAATAGTTGATGATGGTGTCGTTGTGGTTCTCAAAGGTTTCAATAACCTTATTGAAGCCTTCATATCCAAAATCTTCGACATCATTGTACCATCTGGCAAGGTTAAGCCTTGCACTGCAGGCTGAGTTCTCTTGTTGAAAATGTCCACAAGATTGAGGTAGAGGCCATACGCCTTCTCAAGTTTGGGAAACATCTGAAATAGGATTTC
>USOQ01000023.1 GCA_900556395.1 Candidatus Segatella caccae
CAGGTGTTGATATCTGGATGAATACTCCTACACGTCCATTGGAGGCTTCTGGTACTTCAGGTGAGAAGGCTGAGATGAATGGTGTTGTAAACCTCTCTGTACTCGACGGTTGGTGGGTAGAAGGCTATCGTGAGGGTGCTGGTTGGGCTCTTCCTGAGAAGCGTACTTACCAGAATCAGGGTTATCAGGATCAGTTAGATGCTGCTACCATCTACAATATGTTGGAGAATGATATCGTTCCTATGTACTACAACAAGTGCCAGGAAGGTTACAGCAAGGAGTGGATTCAGGTAGTAAAGAACTCTATCGCTACTATTGCTCCTCATTACACCATGAAGCGTCAGTTGGATGACTACTTTGATAAGTTCTACAACAAGGAAGCAGCTCGTTTCAAGAAGTTGAGTGCTAACGACAATGCTCTTGCTAAGGAGATAGCTCTATGGAAGGAGTCTGTAGCTGAGCGTTGGGATTCTATCCATGTTGTTTCTAAGAATGACGCTTTGGCTGAAGGTATCGAGACAGGTAAGAAGTACAAGATTCAGTATGTCATCGACGAGCAGGGCTTGAACGATGCTGTCGGTTTGGAACTTGTAGTATTGAAGGACCAGGTAGAGGATGGCAAGCAGATTTATGCTGTTTATCCATTCAATGTTATTGGTCACGAAGGCAATAACTATACTTTCGAGGCAGAGATAGAGCCTATAAATGCTGGTTCGTTCAAGACTGCTGTTCGTATGTATCCTAAGAACGACAAGTTGCCTCATCGTCAGGACTTCTGCTATGTAAAGTGGTTGGACTAATACGATAAATGTAATTTTGAAATATTGCTTTTGAGTTTAACTCAAAAGAAAGTATAAAAGACTTGCCCGAAGCCCCGTAAAATCGGACTTCGGGCTTTCTTTTTCTCCCTTATATCGAAATGGTGGTCCTGAAGTCGCTTTTAGCATTTGAATATGCTCCATAGTTGGGTGTGATACTTTTCTGCATTTTGTAAGAGAGTAGTAATGAATAATATAGCAATCGAACTTTTCCTACTGAGTATTGGTGCCAGTTTTGTGCAGCGCACCACGGGCTTTGGTTTTGGTATCTTCATCATGACCATGCTCCCTGCCATCATGCCTTCCTACGGTGAAGCTACCACATTGTCGGGCATTCTGGCAATGACAACATCACTGATCATTGTATTTCAAACACACAAATACATCGTTTGGAGAAGGCTTCTTCCTGTACTTCTTACATTTATTGTTGTGTCTGTGGGGGCCATATTTATGCTCAAGCGTATAGAACATGGCATTCTGAATGTGTTGCTTGGCATCACGTTGATTATCATGAGCTTCTATTTCGCCTTCTTCAGCAAGCGCATCAAGGTGAAAACCACGATGCCAGTGCAGGTGGCAACAGGTGGATTGAGCGGACTGATGGGCGGCTTTTTTGGTATGCAAGGACCTCCTGCTGTGCTATATTTTGTTAGCTCAGAACCCGACAAAGAACATTATTTGGCAATAACGCAAGCTTATTTTCTTTTGGGCAACCTGATGATGACATTGGCAAGAACCTATAATGGTTTCTTTACGGTGACTGTGGCTACAGGTTATCTATATGGTATTGCTGGCGTAATAGTTGGAAATCTGATTGGTACATGGGTGTTTAGACACATCGCAGGTTCTTTGCTCAAATACATAATTTATACATATATAGGAATAAGCGGAGTAACATTTCTTTTAGAATGAGAGAAATAGTGCCAATATACAAAAAGCCTTTTCTGAAATAATCAGAAAAGGCTTTTTTGTATATTTAAGGAAAATAAGTATTATACGAGATACTGTGAAGAGATACTTTCATTATCTTCCACTCTGCGGATAGTTTCAGCAAACATATCAGCAATAGTGAGCTGTTTTACCTTGTCGCAACGTTTGGTATAAGGAATAGAGTCGGTGAAGACAATCTCTTCAAGGGCTGATGCCTGAACGCGCTCTGAGGCAGGTCCACTCATGACGCAGTGTGAAGCGCATGCTCGAACGGTTTTAGCTCCAGCTTCCTTCATGATATCTGCAGCCTTAGTGATAGTACCAGCAGTATCAACCATGTCGTCAATGATGACAACATTCTTGTCCTTCACGTCACCAATAATCTGCATGCTTGCTACCACATTTGCGCGAGCGCGTGTCTTGTTGCAGAGTACCAGTGGGCACCCCAAATATTTAGCGTAAGTGTTGGCACGCTTAGAACCGCCTACGTCAGGAGATGCGATTACTAAATTGTCAAGATTCAAGCTCTGCAGATAAGGGAGAATGACGCCTGAAGCATAAAGATGGTCTACTGGAACATCGAAGAAACCCTGGATCTGGTCTGCGTGGAGGTCCATCGTAATCAAGCGATCGATGCCAGCAACACTCAGCAAGTCGGCAACGAGTTTGGCACCGATACTTACGCGAGGCTTGTCTTTGCGGTCTTGTCTTGCCCAACCAAAATAAGGAACGACAGCGATGATGTGTTTAGCTGAAGCACGCTTAGCTGCATCAATCATCAGGAGTAATTCCATCAAGTTGTCAGAATTAGGGAAAGTACTCTGTACGAGGAACACGTCGCGACCACGAATAGACTCCTCGAAAGAGACGCCAAATTCGCCATCAGAGAACTTAGTAACCACTAAGTTACCGAGAGGGCAATTTAAACTTGCACAGATTTTTTCTGCAAGGTATCTCGAGTTTGTACCAGAGAATACCAAAAAAGAGTTCTTATCACTCATTTCTTTTTCTTGTGTTATGTGGATTAATGTTTTACTTCTTAACTGACAGCTTTTCTCAGCTTTTCGAAATGACCAATGAGTTCCTTAAAATCATTTTCGTTGTGTATGTCAAAACGATTCCAAAGGTCTCCGCAAATAACAACGCCTCCAAATCCTAAGCGTTTTGCTATTTGTATGTTTTCTAAACTCATTCCTCCTAAGGCGTAGACTTTTTTGTCTATCAATCCCTTGTCGGCTGCCATTTCAAGTTGCTGCATGGAGAATGTAGATTTCTCATCCTTGAACTCAATACAATCAAATACATTTTTCAGAAAAACATAGTTTGATTTCTTTTTCATTTCCTTAAGCATATTCAAGTCTGAGCATGAACGACTGAATTTACCCTTGTAACCGTCAGGGACATGAGCTTGTGGGTCGTCTATATGGATTCCAGCCAAATTGTATTCGCTCTTCAAATAATAATGATCGTGTACTACAATCTTGCGACAAAAATCTTCAGGCAAGAGAGTCAGTAAGCGTTCAGAGTACATGGGCGAAGTGTTGGGTTTGAACAGGTGTAAGTTGTCCATACCTTCATCGAACAATGAGGCTAATATTTTGTCTTCTTCCACGAAGAATGTGGACTTTGTCATTATTACTAATTTCATCGTCTGTGTATTTTGTGATGCAAAAGTATTAAAAAAAATGGGAACTTGCAATTTTATAAGAGATAAAAAGCTATCTTTGCACTCGAAAATTAATATTTATCAAGATATGACCGTAAATTTAGCGAATTTTAATGAAGTTCATGTGCCAATTTATCTTTTGGAGGAGGAGCGTCTGCGCAACAATTTGTCGCTTATCCGAAGTGTAGCCGATCGTGCTGATGTTGAAATCATCCTTGCTTTTAAGGCTTATGCTTTATGGAAAACCTTCCCCATATTCAGAGAGTATATTCATGCCACGACTGCCAGCTCTTTGAGTGAGGCAAGATTGGCTTTTGAGGAGTTTGGTAGTAAGGCGCATACTTATTCACCTGCTTATACTGATTATGAAATTGATGAGATAGCAAGATGTTCCAGTCACATCTCGTTCAATTCTCTGTCGCAGTATGCTCGTTATCACGAGAGAGTGAGGCATGTGAATTCTGAAATAAGTTGTGGATTGAGAGTTAATCCAGGTTATTCAGAAGTCGGTACGTTACTTTATAATCCTTGTGCACCAGGCAGTCGTTTTGGTGTGACGGCTTCTCAGCTGCCCTCTCAGTTACCTCATGATATCGAAGGTTTCCATTGTCATTGTCATTGTGAGAGTGGGGCAGATGTCTTTGAGCGAACTTTAGCGCATATAGAAGAGCAGTTTGCTGACTGGTTCTCTCAGTTGAAATGGATTAATTTTGGTGGAGGTCATTTGATGACTCGTTCAGACTATGATGTATTACACCTTATTAATATAATAAAGGGATTCCATCAGCGCTATCCTCATCTCAAGGTTGTCATGGAGCCTGGAAGTGCTTTTGGTTGGCAAACAGGAGCTTTGGTCTCTCAAGTTGTCGATGTAGTGGAGAATGGTGGAATTCGTACTGCAATACTCAATGTTAGTTTTACCTGTCATATGCCCGACTGTTTGGAAATGCCCTATATGCCTACTGTAAGAAATGCCAAAAACATAGAGGTAGAAGATATGATGAAGGCTCCAGAGGGTGAACATATTTATCGTTTGGGGGGTAATAGTTGTCTTAGTGGTGATTTTATGGGCTACTGGCAGTTTGATCATGAGTTAAAAATAGGAGAGAACGTGATCTTCGAGGACATGCTGCATTATACAACAGTGAAGACAAATACCTTTAATGGCATTTCTCATCCTGCTATTGGTATCGTTCATCTTGATGGTAATATGGAAATATTGCGTCAGTTTGGCTATGAAGACTATAAAAACAGGATGGATTAGAATAAGTACTAAAAAGAATAGAAAAGCGCCCTTTTTCGAGTAAAATAGCACAATAATAGGGTTATTTGTAAAGAAAGTAAACTAAAGGGCGCTTTTTTTGAAAAAAAATATAGAAAAAGTTTGGCGGTTCAAGAAAAAGTCGTACCTTTGCAACCGCATTTAGAGAAATGCTCCTAATAATTAGGAAATTACTTGCGGAAATAGCTCAGTTGGTAGAGCACGACCTTGCCAAGGTCGGGGTCGCGGGTTCGAGTCCCGTTTTCCGCTCAGACATTCTGAAAGAACCAAAACAGGAGGGTGATCTTCTAAGCCCAAGTGGCGGAATTGGTAGACGCGCACGTTTCAGGTGCGTGTGTTTCACAACGTGCAGGTTCGAGTCCTGTCTTGGGCACGGTTATCAGAATATTTTGAAATGTTGGAGAGGTGGCGGAATTGGTAGACGCGCTACTTTGAGGGGGTAGTGACAATTGTGTCGTGGGAGTTCGAGTCTCCTCCTCTTCACCATTTTTATTTATCTTTTGTTGCGGAAATAGCTCAGTTGGTAGAGCACGACCTTGCCAAGGTCGGGGTCGCGGGTTCGAGTCCCGTTTTCCGCTCTTTTTTTTATTTTCTATGATTATTAGAAAAATACACTTAACTTATGAATTTATATTTACGATACTTTGATAGAGAGGTTTTTGTATCTAATGCAGAACAAGCTATAGATTTTTTGAGAAGTATTCCGGAAATTTCAGTTGATGCCGAATTGGAGGCAGATATTCGGGAATATGCAGCAAGTGATGTTTGTTATCCAAAGCGTTATAAGGTACGCCCTCGTGTCTATTTTATCGTTATCAAGACAGCTGCAGCCAATATGCAAGATTTCAAAGATAAGAAAGCTGTACGTCCTGTTGCCGCTGTTCGTGAGGCGGCTGAAGGAATGTACAACCGACTTACCGAAGAACGTCCTGGTTGGTATGAAGGAAGTTTGGACTTTAAGCGCGTTGTCTTGATTCCTTCAACAGGAAAATTTGAATATCGAGATACTCATTTTGTTGCTAATCTAAAGGCAGTATCAGGACAAGATTGCTATGATCGTTTGATAGAACATCTTCGCGAGCGTGTCGATTCTCGTAGTCAATTTCCATCTGTAAAAGGTAAAAACTTCCATTTCCGTTATTTAGGAATGTGGAAATAAAGCATTTTGAGTTATGAATAAGGTAATGTTGATTGGTAATGTAGGTAAAGAGCCTGATGTGCGCTATTATGAAGCTGATCAGGCTGTGGCTCAGGTTTCCTTAGCAACTACGGAGAAGGGTTATACGTTGCCTAATGGTACTCAGATACCAGATCGCACCGAATGGCATAATCTTGTGTTTTATCGCAGTTTGGCTAAAATCGTAGAAAAGTATGTACACAAGGGTGATAAACTCTATGTAGAAGGAAAAATACGTTATCGTTTCTACGATGACAAGCAGGGAAAGCGTCGCTTTGTTACAGAAATCTATGTTGATAATATGGAGTTGCTTACCCCTAAGTCAGCGTCTACTCATGCTACAGATGCGTCAACTTCAACTGTCGAATCTCATACTGTTGGCTCTCAGGCAGAGACATCTTCTACCTCAGACAATAGTAATCTCCCTTTCTAATTCTTAAAGTTATTTATAACATTGGATATATCAACTTTAACAGAAGCATTTAGTGATGTCAGCGTACAAGCGCCATCATTGGGTGTTTATCTTGCAGGACTATTGGCCATTGCTTTAGTTTTTCTTTCAGCATTTGCCAGTGGTTCTGAAATTGCATTTTTTAGTTTGTCGCCTACTGATGTAGCAGAGCTTGAGGATGAAAAGACATCAAGCGACTCAAAGATTCAGATGCTGCGTGAAGATTCTGAGCGCACCTTGGCGACGATATTGATTACCAACAACTTTGTCAATGTCATGATAGTTATGTTGTTGAGTAATATTTTTGTCAGCATCGTTAAGTTCGGGCCTATGGCTTATTGGCTTGAATTCTTGATAATGACGGTTTTCCTTACCTTCCTCTTATTGCTTTTTGGTGAAATCATGCCGAAGGTATATTGTCGTCAGAATCCGCTACGTTTTTGTCGTCGCAGTGTTGATGCCATTCTCTTTGCTCGCAAGATATTTTGGCCCATAGAGACAATTCTTCTTAAGAGTGGAATGCTTGCAGAAAAGGTAATGAAGAAAGAGTCGCATGTATTGAGTGTAGACGAACTTGAACAGGCATTGGAGCTTACCGACAAGGATGATATCAAGAATGAGCAAAGTATGCTCCAAGGTATTATTCGTTTTGGCGACGAAACAGCCAAAGAGGTTATGACCAGTCGTCAGAATATTGTAGATCTTGATATTCACAGCAACTATGCAGATGTATTGAAATGTATAGTAGAGAATAACTATAGTCGTATACCTGTTTATCAAGACAATACCGATAATATCCGTGGCATCTTATATATCAAGGACTTGTTGCCTCATTTAGGTAAGCCTGCTAATTTCCGTTGGCAGAGTTTGATTCGTCCACCTTATTTTGTTCCCGAAACAAAGAAGATCGACGATTTGCTACGTGAGTTTCAAGAAAACAAAGTACATATTGCCATTGTTGTGGATGAGTTTGGAGGCACCAGTGGAATCGTTACCTTAGAGGATATTCTCGAAGAGATTGTCGGTGAGATCAATGATGAATATGATGAGGAAGAAAAGTTCTACTCAAAATTGAATTATAACACATTCGTTTTTGAGGGTAAGACATTGCTTACCGATTTTTGTCGCATTTTGAATATCGATGATGAAGAGTTTGTAGAGGTGGAAGGTGATGCAGATACCTTAGCAGGCTTATTGTTGGAGATAAAAGGAGACTTCCCAAGTATCCACGAGAAATTGGATTACAAGAATTACTCTTTTGAGGTGATGGAAATAGAAGAGCGTCGCATCAGCAAAATCAAGGTAACGGTACATCCCGTAAGAAACGTTTTGGATACCGATCAATAGAGGAGAGAGGGATTATGGCGGTTGTTAACATACGAGAAGTTTATCCAGGTGTTAGTTTAGGACTTTGGCAGTTGGAAGAAACGACAGAGGAAATGTTTGACAAGTATCCTCATCTTTTGCCTTATCGTTCTACACTGGATAAGAAATATAAGAGTCAAGATCGTAAGCTCGAGTTCCTTGCCATCCGTGCATTGATGTACGAGATGCTTCGTTTGAATGGTGCTTCTAAAGGTTTACTTTCCCATGCAGCTGATTTCACTCATAACGAGTCTGGTAAACCATTGTTTCGAGGTTACCATGTCAGTATTTCTCATACCAGGGGTTATGCAGCTCTTATCATTTCCAAGACTCATGAAGTTGCTGTAGACATTGAGTATATGAGTGACCGGGTAGAGCGTATTACTTCCAAGTATCTTCGTAACGATGAGCGAGCAGACTGCTTGGATGCCAAGTTGGTGCATTGGTGTGCCAAGGAGACAGTCTATAAATTGTTTTCTGAGGATAAACTTCAGTTTGAAGAAATGCGAGTGAAACCTTTCGACACGATGGCAGATTGGGCTTGCGATGTAGAGAATCTTAAGAATCATCATACAGCCCATGTGGATTTTGAACTGGCCATAGATTTTGTTTTGACCTATTCGATATGGAACCCCAAAATATGCAAATGACCAAGAGAAGAATAGTGAGAGGAGTGCTGTTGTGTGCTTCTCTTTTTTTCGTATTTACAGTCGAGGGACAAGTGTCTCGAACGGCTATTCGTGCTAAGTTGTGGCACGTTGTGCGCGAGAATGCTCCAAAAAGTTTTCCTAAGACCGTTTCGCCAGGAAACTATAGTGGTATAACTCATCTGCATGATGACATTTATGCTGTTGTCAGTGATAAGTCTGACAGTGCATTGTATTTCAACTTTCGCATCCAGGTGAATCCCCAGACAGGAGAGCTTGAGAACGTAGAAAACTTAGGTTTTACTCAGATGGTTCATGAGCGGGGACTCGACCATGAAGCCATAGCTAAAGTTTACGATTCTACTTTAGTTTTAGCCAGCGAAGGATTGTTTCGTATTGCAGAATATCCTTTTCATGGCGATGATTACATTTGGTCGTATAGTCAACCTTCGGCAGATTTTCATCCAAACTATGGTTACGAGTCTTTAGCTTACGACTCAGTTCGCCATTACCTATGGACTATAACAGAGAGTACATTGCGTAAGGATGGTGAGGCATCTTCATGGCGCAATGGTTTGACCAACCGATTACGACTTTTTGCCTTCGATTGGCGTGAGAATCAGGATCAAGATTCTGAATGTCGTGTTGGCGAGCACCCTATAGCAGTATCTTATGCTTACCAAATGGACAAGCCCAAAGCCCGTAAACAAGCATTGCACTATGCTATGGGTGTAAGCGAATTATGCGTACTCCCTGATGGACAACTATTGGTGTTAGAGCGTGAAGTGTTTGTACCCAAAGCTAAGATAGGAGCCTTTTGCCAATGCAAGCTTTATCTTGTCAATCCCAGTGCCGAGCATCCTTTTGACATGTCTGCTTCTTTCCAGACGGACGAAGTGCCAACTATGAGAAAGACATTACTTACTCAGTGGACAACTCGTCTCACTCTGTTTTCGCGTTCTTTTGCCAACTATGAGGGGATGTGCCTTGGTCCGCAGTTGGCAGATGGTTCTTGGGTTTTGATATTACTTTCCGATTCCCAAGATCAATATGCTGGTGTTTTAAAAGACTGGTTTAAGACTATCGTTATTGCTCCTTTGCAAGATGTAGAGAACCAGAAGTAAAAACATACAAACCCAACTAACAGAAGAGGGGTATACCATCATCGGTATACCCCTCTCAATTAACTCTCTAATTTGTTTAAAAGTTTCGCATATAATATTTTAGTTTTGATATATCTGTTATTGTTTTTATCTTCTGCCGCCGAAAGAACTACCTCCTGCATTTCCGCGACTTCCTCCGAAAGATCCACTATGGTTTCCGAATGAGCGGTTAGAACCACTTGAATTACCTCCGAACGAGCGGAAACCTTCTCTCGAACTATTACCAAAAGAGCGGTTGGGCGTGGTTGATGGTGTGCCAAACGAACGATTGTTGTCTCTCGAATTGCTGCCGAACGAACGGTTATTGTCTCTCGAGCTGTTTCCGAAAGAGCGGTTGTTGTCTCTTGAACCACTACCAAACGAACGATTAGGCGTGTTTGATGATGTGCCAAACGAGCGGTTGTTGTTTCTTGAAGCATTGCCGAACGAGCGGTTGTTGCCCCATTGACGGTCTTGTGTGACCGTAGTGCGGGTGCTGCTCTGTCGCGTCATATTGCCGAAACTCTTTCCTCTACCATAGTCTCCGCGGTTGAATCCATCTCTCATACCCACTCGTGGATTGCCGTTAGTGTGTGGTCTTCCATAGGAACGGCCACAATACCAACTTCTTCCACCATTCATGTGCCAGCTATGTCCGCCTCTGTATACGGTGTAGAAGTGAGGACGTCCGAAGAAATAGTAGTCTCTGCGAGGGTATCTTGCATAGATGCCGAAGTGCCAATAACCACCATCCCAGTAGAGTGGGCGGTAGAAGTAAGCAGCATTCAGATAGGTTCTGTACTGCCAGTCGAGAAGTATGTAGCTTAAGTCAGCATTGCGCTGTCTCCAGTAAGCCCCATACAGATCGTCGTAGCTATTTATCCCCATGAGGTAGTCGAGATTTACTTCGTATGCAGCTTCGTACTGGTCGTCTGTAAGATTCAACTCGTATGCCATTTTATCAGTCAAGAAAAGAGCCTGCTGACGTGCCTGCTCATAGCTCATGGCTGATGCGGTAGAAACTGTCATAACCAACAGTGTAACCATAGCTAATATAAACTTCTTCATAATTTTATTGTTTTAAAGAGTTGTTATTCTTGTTCTTGTTGTTTTACGTTGCAAAGATAGCCTAAAAGGATTTATGAAGAAAAGGATTTTCCCTAAACAGGTGTGGGAAATTCCCTAAACCCTTGTTTTATGCCTCAAAATAAGGTCGAAGTCTATGAAAAGTATCCTTTTTCTTGGCTAAAAGTAAACTTTTTCCTATTTTTGCAGAGAAATATAAATCTTTAATTGATATGAAATTTGTTAATAAGAAACACCTTATTATAATCTTGTTAGTTTTGTGGATGATACCTCGTGCAACATACGCTCAGTATGCGTGGCAAGATGGTGCAGAACCAGGTAACCTTGATTTAGGGCATGACATACGATATAATATAGAACTGCAAGGCTCTTTCTCTCATGGCAAGACCCCACTATGGCTTAATGCCAATAAGTATGGTCTATCTTCGCTTTCTTCCACGAATGGTTATCTACGGGGTAGTGCAGTTCGTCCGCTGTCTGTCGATTCGGCACGTCGATGGGGGATAGGTTATGGTGTCGATGTAGCTGTTCCTTTGCATTATACCAGTCATGTCGTCGTGCAGCAAGCCTTTGTAGAGGCACGTTGGCTTCATGGCGTACTGAGTGTAGGAGCCAAGGAATATCCCATGGAGTTGAAGAATCAGACACTGAGTAGCGGTAGTCAGACATTGGGTATCAATGCCCGTCCTGTGCCACAAGTTCGACTTGCGCTTCCTGAATATTGGACGATTCCAGCTTTGGGGCGCTGGTTACAACTGAAAGGTCATGTGGCTTTTGGTGTGATGACTGACGACAACTGGCAGAAAGACTTCACTCAGTGTCGCAGCAAGTATGCCGAGCGTGTGCTCTATCACAGCAAAGCTGGTTTTCTGCGTATCGGCAATGAGGAGCGCTTCTGTCCTTGGAGTATAGAGTTAGGTCTTGAGATGGCAGCCGAGTTTGGTGGCAATCTCTATCATTATGGTGCCAATGGTGAGATGGAACAGATCCCTACAGGTTCGGGCTTCAAGGATTTCTTTCATGCCTTTATTCCCAGTGGCGCTGATGCCACCGATGGTGCCTATGCCAATGTAGAGGGTAATCACTTAGGAAGTTGGCTGATGCGTGTAAACTATAAGGCTGACACCTGGCACATCGGTATTTATGCCGATCATTTCTTCGAGGATCACAGTCAGATGTTCTTCCTCGACTATGATGGTTATGGCGAGGGTGATGAATGGCAAGACCGTAAGAAGAACAGATATTATAGATATAAGTTGAAGGACATCATGCTTGGTGCCGAACTGAATCTTCCTTATGGGCGATGGCTACGCAATGTAGTGTTCGAGTATCTCTACACCAAGTATCAGAGTGGACCTTTCAATCACGACCATACGATGAACATTCCTGACCACCTGGCTGGCATGGACGACTATTACAATCACGGCAACTATCCAGGCTGGCAGCACTGGGGACAGGTGATAGGCAATCCGCTCTATCGTTCGCCCATCTACAATACAGCAGGCGACCTTTACGTACACAACAACCGTTTCGTAGCCTTCCATCTTGGTTTTGATGGTCAGCCTACTTCTCGCTTGGGTTATCGCGTGTTGGCCACTTATCAGAAGGGTTGGGGAACCTATCAAGACCCTTTTACCAAGCCCCACCACAATGTAAGCTTCCTTGCTGAGGCCCATTATCGCTTTGCTCATGGCTGGCATGTCAAGGGTGGATATGCCATGGATTTTGGTAGCGACAAGATGTTGGGCCATAATGCTGGTTTTCAGTTCACTGTGGGCAAGTCGGGTGTTTTTGATTTGGGTAAAAAGAAGAAGTAACGCATAGACATAGAAGTAACAATATGACAATGAAAAAGCAAAACCGAAATATGAAATCGAATGTAAGACGACAGCGCTCTATGGCAGCTGTAGGTATGGCAGCGGTGGCTGGCTTGCTGTTGGCGTTGGGCTCACTATCCTCATGTACCCTCGAGACAAGTAGTAATGGTAATCTTGATGGTTACTGGCATCTTGAGAGCATTGATACATTGGCAACAGGGCATACAGGCGACTACTCCAATCGTCGTTTCTTTTGGGGTATAGAACATCGCCTGATCAGTGTTTCTGATATCGACCGTGAGGGAAGAACAGGCTATTATTTCCGCTTCGAGCAGACAGGTGACAGTCTTTTCTTAGGTAAGGCCTATAAGAATAATTGGCATCAGGATAATGGCGAGAATGGTGGCGATATTCCTGTCGATGATGTAGAGGTTTTACGCTATTATGGTGTCAACGAACTTGAGGAGCATTTTGCCAAAGAAGCCCTTAGTGGGAGCAAGATGGTGCTTCGTTCAAAAACCCTTCGCCTGAAGTTCCGTAGGTTTTAATCGCGATCATACATTCCACACATAACATTTAATATATTCCATTTAACGTTAGGTATTGGGCACACAATAAGAAAACGTTTGCGTTCCTTTTTTTTTGAAAATATCACATTTTTGTTTGCCAATTATAAATAATGTATTATCTTTGCAAGTAAAATAACTTTGTAAACTCGACTTAGCAAAATAGCTAATGAAGTGGAGTAAGCAAAAGATATAAGAACAAGAATTACTACATGAACAACAAGATAAAACATTCGGGTGTAGTAGACGGAGTAGAAGAAAGTTGTGTGCGTGTGCGCATCCTTCAGTCGTCTGCCTGTAGCGCCTGCAAAGTGGCTTCGCACTGCAATGCCTCCGAAACTAAGGAAAAACTGATAGAGGTATCTACAGCAGAAGCAGAAAAGTACCATGTGGGCGAACATGTCAGGGTGGTTGCCGATGCAGGTGTTGGTTTTCGAGCCAGTTGGTATGGCTATCTTCTGCCCTTGTTGCTGATGGTTATCGCTTTGGTGACAACTCTGAAGATGACAAGTTCCGAAGGTGTGGCAGCACTCTTTTCTTTAGGCATATTGATTCCTTATTATATATGTCTTTATATGCTACGCAGCAAGCTGAAGCGTAGCCTAAGTTTCTTCATAGAGAAGTAAGCCATATTTTGAAAAATCCAATAGTTAACAATATTAATAACTAAAACAAATACAAAGATTATGAATTTTATTTTGATTGCAGTCTTGGTACTTGGAGTTATTGCGCTTATAGCCGCATTAGTACTCTTTGTAGTATCCAAGAAGTTTGCCGTCGAAGAGGACCCTCGATTAGGTCAGGTGGGCGAGATTCTGCCTGGAGCCAATTGTGGTGGTTGCGGCTTTGCTGGATGTTCTGGCATGGCAGCAGCACTTGTCAAGGGAGCCGATGCCGGTAGCATCGAAGGGCTGATGTGTCCTGTGGGTGGTGCCGACGTGATGGGCAAAGTGGCTGACCTCTTAGGCATTGCAGTGGCCAACACCGATCCTATGGTGGCAGTAGTGCGTTGTAATGGTTCTTGCGAGCATCGTCCTCGCATCGCCGAGTATGATGGTTTGCACACCTGTGCAGCCATGCACTCTTGTGGAGCTGGCGAGACAGGTTGCGGCTTTGGCTGTTTGGGCTGTGGCGATTGCGTTTCAGCCTGCCAGTTTGGAGCCCTCTCTATCAATCCTGAGACAGGTCTTCCTGAGGTCGACGAAGAGAAGTGTACTGGCTGTGGTGCCTGTGTCAAGGCTTGTCCACGCCACATCATTGAGCTTCGCAAGAAGGGTCCTAAGGGACGTCGTGTGTATGTTCAGTGTGTCAATCACGACAAGGGTGCTGTAGCCAAGAAGGCTTGTAGCGCAGCTTGTATCGGCTGCGGTAAGTGCCAGAAAGTCTGCAAGTTTGATGCTATCACTATTGAGAATAATGTGGCTTATGTAGACTTCAATAAGTGTCGCATGTGTACCAAGTGTGTTGATGAGTGCCCCACAGGTGCTCTCGTGAAAGTTAATTTCCCTGTTAAGAAGGCTAAGCCAGTAGAGGCTGCTCCTGCAGAGACTCCTGTAGTAGCTCCAGTAGCGCCCAAGGCAGAGACTTCAGAAGTAAAGAAGGAGGAACAAGCATGAAGTTGAGAACATTTAGAATAGGTGGAGTTCATCCAGAAGAGAATAAGATTACAGCCGAGATGCCCACCCAGGTGGCAGCCCTTCCTAAGCAAGCCATATTTCCACTCGGTCAGCACATCGGTGCTCCTGCCAAACCTGTAGTTGCCAAGGGTGACAAGGTGAAGGTAGGTACTCTGCTTGCTGAGGCTGGTGGTTTTGTGAGTGCTCCCATCTACAGTTCTGTTTCAGGAACTGTCTTCAAGGTAGACCAGTCTATCGACGCTACCGGTTATCGCAAACCCTGCATTATCATCAATGTAGAAGGCGACGAGTGGGAGGAGAGTATCGACCGTACCGACAAGTTGGAAACGGTGGAGGCGCATCCCGAACTGACCCCCGAAGAGATTGTCAACCGCATCAAGGTGGCAGGTGTGACAGGTATGGGTGGTGCAGGTTTCCCCACTTTCATCAAGTTGTGTCCACCCCCAGGAGCCAAGGCCGAGTGTGTCATCATCAATGGCGTGGAGTGTGAGCCTTATATTACAGCCGACTATCGCCTGATGATGGAGCATGCCGATGAGATTCTCGTAGGTTTGAATCTCTTGATGAAGGCAGCCAAAGTAGAAAAAGGTTACATCGGTATAGAGGACAACAAACCAGCTGCTATCCAACTCTTCGAGGAAAAGACAGCAGCCGATTCTCGTATCGAGATAGTACCATTGGCCAAGAAATACCCACAGGGTGGCGAGAAGCAGTTGGTTGATGCCGTTATCCGTCGTCAGGTGCCAGCACCTCCTGCTATCCCTGTCAATGTTGGAGCAATCGTTCAGAACGTAGGTACTGCCTTTGCTGTATATCAGGCAGTTATGAAGAACAAGCCTTTGTTCGAGCGTTATACCACCGTCACCGGTAAGCAGGTCAAGAATCCAGGCAACTTCCTTGTTCGTATGGGCACACCATTCTCTCAGATGATAGAGGCTTGTGGCGGTTTGCCAGAGGGCGACAACAAAGTATTGGCAGGAGGACCTATGATGGGTAAGGCTGTTATCAGCTTGGATGTTCCTGTCACCAAGGGTACCAACTCCATCACCGTCCTGACCGATGCCGACGCTCACCGCAAGAAGGCAGAGCCATGTATCCGTTGTGCCAAGTGTGTGGAGGCTTGTCCTATGGGCTTAGAGCCATACCTGCTTGCCACATTGAGCGTGATGAAGGAGTATGAGCGCTTGGAGTCAGAAGAGGTAACCTCTTGTATCGCCTGCGGTTCATGCCAGTTTACCTGTCCTTCACACCGTCCTATCCTCGACAACATTATCGGCGGTAAGGCAGCAGTGATGGGCATCATCCGTGCTCGCAACACCAAGAAGTAATCTATTGTTAACTTCCCAACACAAAATAAAAAATGAGTAAATTAATCGTTTCATTATCGCCACATGCCCATGGCAACGAGTCGGTGGAGAAGAACATGTACGGAGTGATTGTAGCTCTCGTACCCGCCATCTTGGCCTCTTTCTATTTCTTCGGCCTGGGTTCAGCAGTAGTACTGCTTACCTCTGTGGCAGCCTGCGTCTTCTTCGAGTGGGCTATAACAAAATACATTCTCAAGGCAGAGACCAGCTTGCTTGATGGTTCTGCCATCATCACAGGTCTCTTGCTCGGCATGAACCTACCCAGCAACCTTCCTCTTTGGATTATCATCATCGGTGCCTTGTTTGCCATTGGCGTTGGTAAGATGAGCTTTGGAGGTTTAGGCAATAACCCTTTCAACCCCGCTTTGGTAGGCCGTTGTTTCCTGCTCGTTAGTTTCCCGGCGCAGATGACTTCATGGCCAGTGGCAGGTCAGCTGTTCAGCTATACCGATGCTACGACAGCAGCCACCCCTTTGGCCATCATGAAGACAGCCATCAAGACAGGCGACAGCTCTGTGCTTCAACAGTTGCCCGACTCTCTTAGTCTTCTCTTTGGAGCTACAGGCGAAGGCTTCGGAGCAGGTACTACAGGTGAGGTTTGTGCCATCGCCATCCTGCTCGGTTTGGCATACATGCTCTGGAAGAAGGTCATCACCTGGCACATTCCAGTAAGCATCATCGCTACCGTGTTTATCTTCAGCGGATTGATGCACCTGGCCAATCCCGTGTATGCCAATCCTTTTGCCGTTATCCTTAGCGGAGGTTTGATGTTGGGTGCCATCTTTATGGCCACCGACTATGTCACATCGCCCATGACTCACAAGGGAATGCTCATCTATGGTGTGTGCATTGGTTTGCTGACGGTCATCATTCGCAACTGGGGAAGCTATCCCGAAGGAATGTCGTTCGCCATTCTTATCATGAATGCGTTTACACCTCTTATTAACACCTATGTCAAACCCAAGCGCTTCGGCGAGAAGCCTGCAAAGAAATAAGGAGGAAAAGTCATGCAGAAATTAGAATCATCATTAAGGAACATGGTTCTCGTGCTGGTGGGTGTGGCACTCGTTGTTGGTGCAGTGCTCGCTTATGTGAACCATATCACATCAGGACCTATCGCTCAGAAGGCCGAGCAGTCATTGGCAGCCGGTATCAAGAGTGTAATGGGAACCGACGAACTCCAGGTGGCAGCTCCCGAGGAAGTTCAGCAGACCCTCGACGGCAAGGCAGTTACATTTGTCGTGCATCCCTGTTCCGACAAGAGTGGCAATACTCTTGGAGCAGCCGTAGAGAGTGTTACAGGTGGCTTTGGTGGCGACCTGAAGGTATTGGTAGGTTTCGACAAGGAGGGCAAGATATTGGGTTACACCATTCTTCAGCACTCAGAGACACCAGGCCTTGGTGCCAAGGCCGATACTTGGTTTCAGAAAGACGGCAAAGGTAGCATCATTGGTAAGACACCCAAGGATGGCAATCTTCACGTGAGCAAGGACGACAAGGGAGGCAATGCTGTCGATGCCATCACAGCATCTACCATCACGAGCCGTGCTTTCCTCAAGGCTATTAACCAGGCATACTCAGCCTATACCCAGAAGGGTACAGACGGTGAGAGTGGTGCCACAAAAGTAAAGAAAGGATAAGCCACTATGAGTAATATAAAAATTTTGATGAATGGTATCATCAAGGAGAATCCAACTTTCGTGTTGCTCCTTGGTATGTGTCCTACTTTGGCAACCACCACCAGCGCCATTAATGGTCTCTCTATGGGATTGGCAACCATGGCTGTACTCATTTGTACCAACTTTGTGATTTCCTGCATCAAGAAGATCACCCCTGATATGGTTCGCATCCCTGTGTTCATTGTAGTAATAGCAGCCTTCGTAACCATCCTTCAGATGTTTATGAGCGCTTATGCCCCCGATAGCATCAACCAGGCATTGGGTATCTATATACCACTGATTGTGGTCAACTGTATCATCCTGGGTCGTGCAGAGAGTTTTGCAGCCAAGAACTCGCCTGTGGCAAGTTTGTTTGATGGTATCGGTGTAGGATTAGGTTTCACCCTCGGTCTTACCGTTTTGGGTTGTGCACGCGAGATACTCGGCTCAGGCAGCCTCTTCGGAGTAACCCTTTTGCCGGAGACCACCAACATCTTGGTGTTCATCTTGCCTCCAGGAGCCTTCCTCACCTTGGGTTACATCATCGCAATATTTAATAAGGTAAAGAAATAAGGAGGAGTAGTATATGGAATATTTATTGATATTTATCTCTGCGATATTCGTCAACAACATTGTATTGTCGCAGTTCCTCGGCATCTGTCCCTTCTTGGGTGTATCTAAGAAGATAGATACAGCCATCGGTATGGGTGGTGCCATAGCCTTCGTGTTGACTTTGGCAACTATTATTACCTGGTGCGTACAGAAGTACGTGCTCGATGCTTTCGGATTGCAGTATCTGCAGACCCTGTCGTTCATCCTTGTCATCGCAGCCTTGGTGCAGATGGTAGAGATTATTCTCAAGAAGGTGTCGCCAGCACTCTATCAGGCGCTTGGCATCTTCTTGCCTTTGATTACCACCAACTGTGCCGTTTTGGGTGTAGCCATCTTGGTTATTCAGAAAGACTTCAATCTGTTGCAGAGCGTAGTGTATGCATTCTCCACAGCCTTAGGCTTTGCTTTGGCACTCATCGTCTTTGCTGGCATCCGCGAGCAGCAGGCTTTGGTTCGCATCCCTAAGGGCATGCAGGGCATTGCCATCGTCATGGTAACAGCAGCTCTCTTGAGCCTTGCCTTCATGGGCTTCTCAGGTGTAGATGGTGGCTTGAAGGCCTTGTTCGGTCTCGAGTAAAGCAACGGTTCCGAACTCAGCGAAAGTTGAGTTGATATATTAAGTCCCACAGTGTAGTAGTAAGGCTACTCTGTGGGGCTTTTTGTATATGTATTTCATAGAAAAATTACTTTACCATTTTCGTCAACTCGCCGTAGTTGCTTACCTTATGAAAGTAGATGCCCTAACCAGACTTCCAGTTTCTTGTTTTTTTTATTTTTTTCAATTGTTATACCTAATATAAGCCACTGATTCTACAGATATATGGACTTGGTTATTTGTCATTGTAATGTCCTTCTAACTTTTACTACAGCGAATGCTTCCCTTATCCCCGTTTTTCTGTAGAAAAGAGGAACCGGAGGGAGGCTGGTACCTACAAATGATGATTGGTCGGATTACCTATTTTTGAGTATTGCGTGAGTGGAAAATAGCTTGTACCTTTGCAGCCGTTTTGAAGGAGAAGTTTCCTATAGGGTTTTCGGGAACTGTTATGGGAAGGGGGGCTTCGCTATTTATGATAGGAAAGAAACAGATACAATAATATCGGCAATAATAATTTTTAAAACAGTATATGATGAAGAAAATCTTTACTCTACTTTTCGCCACACTGATGGCAAACAATATGATGGCACAGATGCATGGTGCCTTGAAGTTTGCAGGCGCATCTGATATGCAGGTGCTTACTCAGAACACTCCCAATGAAAGCGATACAGTGAAGTTTGAAATGACAAGTATGTCGACTGGCAACATCACGCTGCCCGCCATGAAGGGTATGGCTACCATCCCTTCTTTCACGATAGAGAATGTGGCTTTCAGCATGGGCGAGAACCATGTCATCACCATGTCAGAGCAGACCTTCAGCAGCAAGGTGACTGTTGACAACGTTGAGAAAAACATCACCGGCTCTTCATTTAGCGGTACCTATAACATGGCAGACAACTCGTTGACCCTGAAGGTGGTATTCACTTACGGCTCAATGTCTTTCCCACTGACCTACAGCATCAAAGCCTACTATGTCAAGGAGGTGAGCAGTGCGATAACGGTGAATGTGGGCGGCATGTTCCCCTATGATAATGCGGGCGTCACCTATCAGGTGCGCAAGTATATGGACGGCGAGGTACAGAAGATGGACGTCACCATTCCTACCTACAGCCTCGAAAACACCGTGATGGGCGACCTTACCCTCGGCACCTATACCGTCAAGGGATTGACCTACGATGAGGCGAAGGGCGGATTCTATCGCGACTATAAGAACGACGGACTGACATTCCATTTCAAATCCGTATTTAAAGGTACCACCACCAAGGACCAGGACTATGAATTCAATCCCGAGAAGGATAACAACATTCTGGTGAAGTATGATGGCAGCAATGTATCCGACATCGTGAATACCTTCCAGATGGGCGCCATGCCTTTCGCCATCGTGTCAAATTTCAAGAGCCAGACCAGCGGCATCGCTTCGGTCAAGAACGAGACAAAGCCTGCTGACGGCAGAATGTACAACCTGCAGGGACAGGTGGTTGGCGAAGGCTATAAGGGTGTGGTCATCGTGAACGGCAAGAAATACATCAAGAGATAATAGGGATAAAACTTGTTTCATCAATGACGAATTGTATCAACATCAATCGTCTGAAAATCGCCGTTGCGGCAATGAGCATGATTGTGCTGACTGCCTGCAACGGTATTTTTGACGATATATACGACTATCCACAGGAGATAGTTCCGGCCAAGGGACAGATTCTGGTGAATGCCTCCAGTTGGACCGACTGGTACTATGTAGACCTCAACCAGTTGCACAGGCTTACGGTGGAGGGTGATGAGGAAGCCCTGCTGAAGGCGCAGACCGAGTTTACGGCTTATCCCATACCGATTGAAGCGACAGGCGAGAAGGTGGAAACACCCGTCACCGACAAGCGTACAGGACAGTATATGTACTGGTTCGACGTGTGGGGTGAGGGTGTGCAGAACAGCTCCTATGCCTACTTTACGCCTACCGAAGGGCAGACTGCTCCCGTGGAATGGACCTTTGCCGTTCATCGCAACAACGTGCGGACCAATGGGGGAGCCGTGCTGGAGACCACCTATACCTCGATGGAACAGTTGCCCGAGAGCAGCGAGGAATTCAGAAACATGACGTTCACCGAGGACGAGTGGAGCGAGAACCAGGTGTGGGACAGTCAGGACCAGATGCTGAAGAGCTATGTTCCCTCTCAGGGCATCGAGGTCAACCCCGTGCTCTCGTCGTGGCTCACGATGGAGATTCCGCCCATGCCGCCCTCGTTCAGTCTGAACAACCATGTGTTCATCCTGCGTCTCAAGGACGGCAGCTATGCTGCATTGCAGTTGGAGAATTATCTTTCACCGAAAGGCAAAACGTGTTATCTCACAATCAATTACAGATACCCATATTAGAGCGGTTTAGGAGTTGATCCGGCGTAAGCTCAATGTACATAAATAAAAACTCAACTTCTATAACTTCCATACATGCGAAACCTCAGTAAAAATGAATAAATCCATATTATTCTCTATGCTGATGGCAGGTGCCTCGTGGCAGACTGCGGCAGCACAAGATACATATCCCGATTCTGTCAGTCGCCAGTTCGACCTCAACGAGGTGGTGGTGACGGGCACCCGAACTCCCAAGTTTCTGAAGGATACGCCCATACAGACCCGCGTCATCAACGCCAAGGAGATAGGCCGACTGGATGCCACCAATGTGCAGGACCTCCTGCAGCAGGAGCTGCCCGGAGTGGAGTTCTCGTATGCCATGAACCAGCAAACCCATCTCAACTTCTCGGGCTTCGGAGGCCAGGGCGTGCTCTTCCTCGTTGACGGAGAACGTCTGGCAGGCGAGACCATGGACGATGTCGACTTCAGCCGTCTCAGCATGGACAACGTGGAGCGTATCGAAATCGTGAAGGGAGCTGCGTCGGCCCTTTATGGTAGCAATGCCACGGGTGGTGTCATCAACATCATCACCAAGCGCAGCCGTGAGCCCTGGACCCTCAATGTCAATGCCCGATATGCCAAGCACAACGCACAGCGGTATGGCACCTCCTTCGGACTCAACAGCAAGCATTGGAACAATATGCTCACCATGCAGTACAACCGCATGGACAACTACGATGTGAAGAGTGCTGCCGCCCCCGTGACACGCATCATATCCACCGTCTACGGCGACAAGACACTGAATGTGAAAGACCAGCTGACGTGGAGCCCCACGAACAGCTTCCGCCTTACAGGACGTGCCGGCTATTTCTTCCGCGAGACGGTGAGGTCGGCTGAACAGCCCGAGCGCTATCGCGACTTCAACGGCGGACTGCGCATGAACTGGAGCCTTACCTCGCAGGACGACCTGCAGGCGAGCTATGCCTTCGACCAGTACGACAAGTCGGACTATCAGCGCATCACACGTCTCGACATCCGCGACTACAGCAATGTGCAGAACTCGCTGCGACTGCTCTACAACCACTCCTTCCTGAGGGGCGACGTGCTCACCATAGGTACCGACCTGATGCACGACTACCTGTACAACATCAACCTCGATGGCGACACCCGCAAGCAGAACTCCTGGGACCTCTTTGCCCAGTACGACTGGCTGCTCAACAACCAGTGGGAGATAGTGGGAGCCCTGCGCTACGACTATTTCTCGGACGGCAGTGAGTCGCACCTCACACCCAAGCTCAACGTATGCTACAAGCCCCTGCATGGACTGTCGCTTCGTGCCGGCTACGGCATGGGCTTCCGTGCCCCCACACTGAAGGAGAAGTACTACAATTTCGACATGTCGGGCATCTGGATTGTAGAGGGCAATGCCGATCTGAAATCGGAGGTGAGCCACAACTTCAATCTCTCTGCCGAATATACCAAGGGACATTACAACATGACGGCATCCTTATATTATAATAAGGTGAAGAACAAGCTCGCCACCGCTGCGCCTTACTTCAAGACAGCCTCCGACAAGCTGCCATATCTGCCTTACTCCAATCTCGACGACTACAGCGTATGCGGAGGTGAGGTAGGAGTGCAGGCCAGATGGGACAATGGACTGGGTGCCCGCATCACCTATGCCTACACCAAGGAACAGCTGGCGAAGGACAAGGAGGGCAACACCATCAACAACCAGTACATACCTGCCCGTGAGCATGCCCTGAATGCAAGGGTCGACTACGACCATCAGTTCGGCAAGAACTACGGACTCAACGTAGGCCTGCAGGGACGGGTGCTCTCGGGAGTGGAAAATGTGGAATACCGCGACTACTACGATGTGAGCAAGGGAACCCTCACCGTGGACTATCCCGCCTATACCATTTGGAAGCTCTCGCTCGTGCAGCGCATCGGCAAGGCGGTGAAGGTGACAGCGGCTCTCGACAACCTCTTCGGCTACAAGCCCCGTTACTACTATCTCAACAGTCCGATAACCGACGGCGTGAACCTTCAGGTGGGACTGTCGATAGATATTGATAAAATTAAATTATAGAAAAAAACGTTATACATATTTATATGAAACATTATTGGTGGAAATCTATAGCATCGTTCCTGCTGGTACTCTTTACCATGCCTCTGGGACATGCCCTTATGATGATGATGGACAAGACGATGACTCCCGAGGCAGTACACTATTCTGCCTTCATCATGGGACTGGTCGGTCTTTTCATAGTGGTAACAGGTGTCTTCGTGAAAGGCGACACCAGGCAGACGTTCTGTGGGCTTTTCGGTGGTCTGCTGTTCTGGACGGGATGGGTGGAATTTCTGTTCCAGTATTATGCCGTACGCTGGGGCACCCAGCCCGAGATGGAGAACGGCGAGGTGGTCACCCGTCCTGAGTATCTCATCCTTCCTGCCACCTTCGGCCTGTGGATGATGGTAATGATGCTCTACATCTTCTCTTCCAAGAACGGCTGCAACTTTATCAACTGGTGGCAGCGCACGCTCTTCCGCTCACGCAAGAACGTGATAGCAGCCCGTCCTATGACCCGCCACACCAGTATCATCACCTTCATGGAGCTGAACATGATCCTCTGGACCAGCTATCTGTTGCTGATGTTCTGCTACGACAAGAACTTCCTGGGCGACCATCATCCCGTGACGAGCATCGTGGCAGCAGCCTGCCTGCTGGGCAGCATCTTCATCTTCCGCAAGCAGCTGCGGCTGTCTTCGTGGGGTGCCAACATCCGCATGGCCATAGCCACAGTGGTGGTGTTCTGGGTACCGGTAGAGGTATTGGGCCGTCTCGACTTTTTCCATGAGTTCTGGATAGAGCCCGAGAAGTATGTGGTTCAGATGGTCAGTATCCTTGTCGCCTTCCTCGTTCTGTTGGGCTATATCCTCGTGGCAGCGAGGAAGAAGAATTAGCAGTTTCCTTTTGACAAGGTAAGGAAACTTTGTATATTTGCATTATCCGTGAGTTCCGAAAGGAGATAACTCACGGATTTTTTTTGAATGTCAGTAGCATAAAACAAGACAAGACGATGGGTGTTTTTTAAAAGTCTATAGAAAATATTTTTCTCGCAGACATATTTTGTCGCTGAGATTTTTTATTTTTGCAGCATTGATTGGAATGTCAAACGATAAAGATAAAAAAATATGGATATAAAAGAATTGTTAGATCAGTTTACACTCTTTGACTCAGCAAAGGGGCAAAGAGCAGAACTTCCTGCCGTGGAAGGCAATTATATCGTGGTGTTAAAGGCTGGCTGTAATATTCCTGACGTTTTGGGTAATTTCAAATATACAGAAATCTCTTTGCACGGAGTGGATTATCGTGTGTTGTATACAGGTATAGCTTCTGATTTGAAAAGACGAATATGGACAAATCATCTGCATGGTAATGGTGGTAATTCTACGCTCAGAAAAACTTTGGGCAGTTTGTTTGGTTATCAGAAGATTGCCAGAGATAATAATTACCAAAACAATAAAAAAACGAAGTTTGGTGCGGAAGATGAAAATAGCTTGACCGCATGGATGGAGCGTAATTTGCTTTTTGCTTATCTTGCCAATGACAAGAGAAAGGAGTTGGAATCTTATTTAATCGATAGTCTTTTACCACCTCTTAATGTGGAGGGCAGTAAGGCCGCAACTTTACAAAGAGTGCATGAACTGAGATGTGATAAGTAAGAAGTAAACAGTTTCTGTTATGGCAAGACAAATAAATGGCATTCGTCGAATGTTGCTTATCATCAATAAGATTTATGCAACCAATGGTCAGTATGGGAACAGCTGTGTATCCGTACACGAACTATTGGGTTATATTAATGACCATGTGGATGCTCCTGTCTCAGAAAGAACTCTGCAAAGAGACATCAATGACATAGAAATGCTGTTTCATATAGAAATATCCTTTGATAGGGCAACGAATAGTTATCGCATCAATGAGAGGTTTTCGATCAGGGAGGATAGGCTTTCAGAAATGCTCCTTAACTTCGAATTGCTCAATGCCGTGGATGATAGTCCTAACATGAGGTCGTATATTTTGCCAGAGCATCATCGGGCTGTCTTCTGCAAGTATATGCCTCAACTGATATATGCGGTGAGGAATCAGCACACCATCTCTTTCCAATATGTCCTTTATCGACATGGAGGTGAGGTGATAACGAAAGAGAATATCTTACCTCATTATATCAAGGAATCTAACCAACTTTGGTATGTTTTGGCTTATGATGCAGATGGATATCAGCTAAAGGCATATGGCATTGATAGAATCCGCAATCTGGTGGTGCATGATACCCTGTTTGAACGAAACGTAGATATTGATGTGAATGGGATGTATCGAGATTGTTATGGTATTTGGAATGATGAGTGTTTGCCCGTAGAGGAGGTTGTCTTGCAATATGATAATAGGGATGGCTATTTCTTGAAGGCAATGCCGCTGCATCATACTCAGAGGGTTTTAGTGGATGATGGTAAAGTGTTCAAGATTTCTGTGCATGTCAAGATTACCAACGACTTTGTGATGGCATTGTTGTCACGAAGCCGTTCTTTGGAAGTGATTGCGCCGATGCATCTCAGAAAACGAATGATGGATGTTTATAGGGAGGCTTTGGTAAGAAATTCTGACCAAATGATATGTTAGATAAAAATGTAGAATCTAAAAAATAGTATTGTAGCCTATGGTTTATTTTGATGTTCAGATAGAGACAGAGTTGGGAGAGATGGTGAGCTATTATGTTGCTGCAACGGATGAGGCTCAAGCCGAGGATTTTGCCACTGCTGCATTCGAGAATGGGGAAATAGAATGTATGGGGATACAAATCGTTAAAATTTATGCACTTAGGGCATGATTTTGAACATTCTTCCTTACTCAGCAGGGCACAAAGATTTTTATTGTATTCCTTCTTGTCCTTGCAGAGCAATCGCAGGGTATCCAGTAGCTTCTTGGCTTTGCTTTGGCACTCATCGTCTTTGCTGGCATCCGCGAGCAGCAGGCTTTGGTTCGCATCCCTAAGGGCATGCAGGGCATTGCCATTGTCATGGTAACAGCAGCCTTGTTGAGTCTTGCCTTCATGGGCTTCTCAGGTGTAGATGGTGGCTTGAGGGCATTGTTCGGTCTCGAGTAAGGTTACGATTTTTTTTAATATAAGTCCCACAGCAGCAGTCTTACGACTGAGCTGTCGGACTTTTTTTGTCGTTCACAAAGAGCAAACAGCCATAGTGTTTAGAAAGAATATGATTTGTTTAACCCAAACTGGGGTAGTAGATTGCGTATGGGGGCTCTCCCCAGTGCACACCCCCATAAGCAATCCACTAAACACTGAAACAGATGCCTTGCTTCTTTATTATAAACGAATCGTAGTATTTGTAGATGAACGATGTGTTTCATGCACATTCTTCCCCCTCTATCTACTTCATAAAGACGAAGTAGACGGCGGCAATGAGGCAGATGAAGGCTGCCAAATGATTCCAATGCAGACTCTGGCCTTGGAAGAGGATGTTGGCAATGATGGCGAAGACGATAAGGGAAATACATTCCTGTATCACCTTGAGCTGAACCAACGAGAATGGTCCGCCATTGTCGATAAAGCCCATGCGGTTGGCAGGCACTTGACAACAGTATTCAAAGAAGGCTATCGCCCAACTGAAGGCTATTACGCCTACTAATGGCCAGTTACTGCTGACCCCTGTCTGTTGTAGTTTGAGGTGGCCATACCATGCTATGGTCATGAAGATGTTGCTTAATACTAAGAGTAGTATGGTGTATATTCCGTTCATTGTTTTGTTTAGTGTTTAATGTTTATTTGTATAATGTTAAGTGTTAAATTTAATGTTTGGAGGTTGGGACATTTTTTTATGGGCGGGCAAGATGCCACGCCCTCCCCAGTGCAGTCTTGCTTATGGGCAGGCTGGAAGCACTGCTCTCCCAGTGCAGACTTGCTTATGGGCAGGAACGCTTTACTCCTCTCACCGCTTCACTCTCTAAGGGATTCTCGGGCCAGAAGTGTTTGGGGTAACGTCGCTTTAGCTCCTTGCGTACGTCAAAGTAAGTGCCTTGCCAGAAGCTGGCGAGGTCTTGCGTGAGTTGCACGGGTTTGAAACCTGGAGACAGGAGCTCCATCAAGAGTGGTTGCCTACCGTTGTCGATCTTGGGCGTTTGGTTCATACCGAAACATTCCTGTAATCGTACACTTAGTACGGGTGCCTCTGCTCCTGGCCGATAGTCGATGCGGATGCGGCTTCCTGAAGGAACTTCGATATGTGTGGGGGCCAAGCGGTCTATTTCTTCTTGCAGTTCGTAGGGTATCTGCGCCCATAGTATCTCTGCAAGGTCGAGCTTCTTGAGCTCGGCAATGGTTGTTTTCAACTTTCCCTCTTGTTCCAGATAGAAGGGCAACCATTCTGCGGCAGTTGCCATCAGATGCTCAGTGGAAAGGTCGGGCACGTTCATCTCAGGGTGCCACTGTTTTATCTTTGCCACTCTCTGCTGCAGACGTTTCACCTGCTCATTCCAGTCGAACATACTGAGTCCGTCTTTCTTTACTGCAGAACAGATGATGTCTATCACTTCTTCTTTGTCGGCATCATGGATGGGTTTGCTTTCTATGACCAACATTCCGATGCGGTTTTCCCTTTGCATTCGCACCATTCCCGCTTTGCTGTCCCATGAGATATTGGTGTATGTCGAGGTGGGCAGGTCGTCGATGCTGACGGGTGCAGAGAGAAACACCTTGCCTTTCTTGCCCACAGCGTTGAGCGAAGCTATGGTGAGCCATGTGTGCGTGGACATGGGGTCGTTTCGGTCGATGAATAGAGGCTCTCCTCCTGACAATCTGAAGTTGCCGATGTTGTCGAGAGCCATAGCGATTCGCTCTGGATAAGCTGAGGCTATCAGGCTTCCTACTGCTTCGGGAGCAACGGGATGGTTGTCCTCTTTTACCTGGAGTAGCTTGCGGTATTCTTGTGCTATCTGTGCGATGCGTGCCCATCTACCCAAGTTCTTCTTTTCTCTCTGTGAACGTAGCATGGTGATGCGTAGGGTCATGTCTGAATCCGCGTTTTCGCTCATAGGGTCTTTTTCTTCCAAGAGAGCAGCCATGTCGCAGGCCAAAGCTTTTTGGGCATCAGTGGCTGAACAGAGTATCATCTTGGCGATACGAGGATGGCAGGGGAGAGCAGCCATCTCCTTGCCAAGGAGTGTGGCGCTTCCGTCCTCGCTGATGGCTTGCAGCGAAAGGAGTAAGTGTTTCGCATTGTAGATGTTGCTATGGGATGGTGGCGTGAGCCATGGGAGCGACATGGGGTCTTTCTCTCCGAAGGCAGCAATATCGAGAACCATCGAGGTAAGGTCGGCCTCTTCGATCTCGGGTTTGCGTTGTTCCTGCATGAGGTGTTCTGAGGTTTGCGTCCATAGCCGGTAGCAGATGCCCTCAGCCACTCTGCCTGCTCGCCCTCTTCGTTGGATGGCCATGTCCTTGCTGATGCGCACGGTGGTGAGATGACTGAGTCCTGTGTGAGCGTCAAAAACCAACTGACGGCAGAGTCCTGAGTCGACAACGATTCTTACGCCCTCGATGGTGAGCGATGTTTCGGCAATGGGCGTTGCGAGAACGATCTTTCGCTCGCCATGGCGTGACGGAGCTATGGCTTGACGTTGTTTCTCGGGTGAGAGATTGCCGTAGAGTGGGAATATCTGTGTCGGCGTGCCAGCAAGACTATTGGCAAGGAGTTCTTCGCATCTCAGTATGTCTGCTTGTCCTGGCAAGAAGGCAAGGATGTCGCCCTCATGGTCGCGATGAGCTCGCATCACAATGGCTGCCACCTCTTTATGTATGTTGTACTTGTCTACGTCAGCCTCGGCATAGACTGTTCGAACAGGAAACATTCTTCCTGCACACTCGATGAGCGGTGCTTGGAGCTTCTGGCAGATGAAGGAAGTGTCGATGGTAGCCGACATGATAATGATTTTCAAATCGGGGCGGATGATGTGCTGCGCTTGCAGGGTGAGTGCCAGTGCTAAATCGGAATGGATGCTTCTTTCGTGAAACTCGTCGAAGATGATAGCGTCTATGCCCTCGAGAGTGGCGTCGTTGACCAACATTCTGGTGAGTATGCCTTCTGTGAGAACTTCGATGCGGGTTTCTGCAGATACTTTGTTTTCAAAGCGTACACGGTAGCCCACCGTCTTGCCTGTTGGCTCTCCTATGAGATTGGCCATTCGCTCGGCAATTTGTCGGGCTGCAAGTCGTCTTGGTTCCAGCATGAGGATTTTTCCCTTGCTGTTCATCCCTTCAAGGATGGTAAGAGGGAGCAACGTGGACTTGCCCGCTCCTGGGGGTGCTGTGACTACAAGATTAGCCGACTCTTTCAACGTCTGATTGATAGAGTCGGCTATGCTGAGGGCAGGCAGTGTGCTTGCCTGAGAGTTTATGCTTGTGAAATCTGTCATGTAGGAGGTTTACATACGGGGTGACGGCTATTTGACGTATTGCAGTATCTGGCGGCTCTTTCTGCCCTCTTTTGCTGGCAGTGGCATGAATCCCTCGGTGAGTCCTGTCTTCTCGGTCATGACCTGGAAGACAGCAGCTGCGTAGTTATTGAGTTTCCATTTGGCGAGTTCGGCATTGATGGCATCCTCGTCGTAGTTGTCGGCATAGAGCAGGGTGTGCAGGTCGTCAAGATATTTTTGTGGTATGTTCTTGTGCGGCATCCTACTCTTAATTTGCATGATTTGCGCGATGATGGCTTCTTGGGTTTTGGCAGCGATGGCTTCCGCCTTACGCTTCTCATAGTTGGCAAAGATGGTTTCGTCAGTGCTCTGCCAGTCTTCGGACATGGTGTTTTCAGATGTGAGATGGCTGTACCCGTAATAGCGAATGAGTATCACGTGATGATTCCATCCCAACGATTCGAGATATGCTTTCTCTAAGGGGGTTGTTGCAACGAGCACTTCGGCTTGTCTACACATATTGCGTAGGTAGATCATGCTTTGGAGGCTTCGTTTGATGCCTGGGTTGTTAAGATTTCTTTCCGATATATCGCCAAGTGGACATACGATATAAGGTATGCCCATCTTCTTGGAGCATCGAGCCAGACGGGCTCCTTGCTGTGTCCATCCCCCCAGCAACACTACCACATCGGCATCTTCCATGCAGGTGGTGATGTCGAGTCTTTGTTGTAAAGTCTCGATGTAGGCATGGTACATGATGTGTTGCTTTTTTGCCTTAGATATGAATAGATATACTTTCATCGTTGTTCACTTTTTTTAGAAAAAACTCTTCTACAGCTTGTGGCTTGTGAAATCATTCTTGTCTGCATGCCAGTAGCGCACTTTGTTGGCTAAGTTTCGCCAGATGACTCCATACTCATAGAAGGGTAGCTTGTAAGTGGCGATGTCTTTGTCGAAATGCGAGATGGCTTTGTGGGCAATGATGACTCTCAGGATGATGAGCAAGAGTAGGGAAAAGCCTGCACAAGCTGTAAGAATCCAGTCTTGCGTCATGATGGCATAAGCCAAGGTGACAAGGGATGCTGTAAGGCTGAGGTGGGGCAGCAGATGGTCGAAGAACATCAAGGTGCGCATGGAACGATGTCGAAGCATAGACTTGCGCGAAGCCTGTAGATAGAGATGTGCGTTGTGCCAGCTCTTGTCTGTTGGTGCTTCCTGAGTAAGCCAGGCAGCTTCATTCAGTTCGACTGCCGTTCCTCCCTCTTGTCCATATTTATTGACCAAGAAGTCATATTCGCTGCGTAGGTATTCTAAGTTGCCTTGAAAACCTTGCTGGTTCATGAAATCACTTTTGCGGAAGAGTACGTTAGGCAGGTTGGTGCGATAACCATAGGAGCGTTGTGCGCGACGCAGCAGATAGTAAGCTTCTCGGATGGTGTCAAAGCGTCTTACACCCTTGCAGGTGTCTTCTGTGCAGACATAGCCCAACACGAGATGGGTGGGGTCTTGACATTGACGTGTCATAGCAGCAAGCCACTCGTCGTTGTTGGCTCTACAGGTGGGTTCGGTCAGCAAGATCCACTCGTACTTAGAGGCTTTCACACCCACGGTGATTTGCAGTTTCTTGCGACTCATATAGCGTGAACTGTCGGGTATGAAGGTGTAATAGAGGTGTGTGTGTTCTGCTGACAGGCGTTTCAAGAAGTCGATGGTATCGCCATCGCTATTTTGGCAAACTACGACTACCTGATAGTCGTTGGGGTATTTCTGCTTGAGGAATGATGGCAGATTGCGTTCCAACTCAGGCAGATTGTCGTGAGCTGTGATAAGAACCGTGACAGACGGTGAGAGCGTGGCTTTCTGTTCTGCTTGTTGTTCTTCTGTTTCGGTATCATTACCTTGTTGTTCACTCACTGTATGCAAACGCAACGAGCGCAGAAATGGATTTATCAGCGATCCGAGGATAGCCAATAAAAACACTACTGCGCCTGCGATGATAGTTGTAGTACTGATAATCATCATTATTTTTCTTTCTCGTAATTTTTTCCGTCTTACATTTCTTCTGTCATGTAGCCTTTAGGCATCTGTCGGCAGTTGTACTGACTTGCCATGATTTCACCATAGGCTCCAGCAGAACGGATGGCTATGAGGTCGCCACGGTGGGTCTTGTTGAGGTCGATAGCTTTAGCAAAGACATCGCTCGACTCACAGATGGGGCCTACAACGTCGTAAGTCTCTACGGGTTCGTCACTCGAAATGTTTTCTATCTTGTGATAAGCCTGGTAGAGTGCTGGTCGTATCAAGTCGGTCATTCCGGCATCTACGATAGCAAACTGCTTGGCTGTTCCTTGTTTGATGTAGAGCGTACGGGTGATGAGCGATCCCATTTGTCCCACTACTGAGCGTCCCAGTTCGAAATGTACCTTTTGACCGTCACGTAGTTTGAGATGCTTGGCGTAAGTGTCGAAGTAGGATTTGAAGTCGGGTATGGGCACGCGGTTGGGATGTTTGTAGTCAATGCCAAGACCTCCGCCCACGTTGATGTTCTTTACCTCAATGTGGTGAGCTTCCAGCTTGTTTTGCAGTTCGTTGATGCGATTGCAGAGTGCTTCGAAGTCTCCCATGTCAAGTATCTGACTACCGATGTGGAAATGTAGGCCGAGAACCTTGATATGCTTCATACCTGCAGCTTCAGCCATTACGTTCTCCATATCGTGCATGGCAATTCCAAATTTGTTTTCAGCCAATCCTGTTGTAATATTGGCATGGGTGTGAGCCCCCACGTTGGGATTGATTCTGAAGCAGACCTGTGCAGTCTTGTTTTGCTGCTCTGCCAACTCGTTGATAATCTCGAGTTCAGGGATGCTTTCTACGTTAAAGCAGAAAATGCCTTTCTGCAGTCCGAGATTAATCTCCCAGTCGCTTTTTCCTACTCCAGCATAAACGATTTTGTCGGCTGGAAATCCTGCATGAAGGGCTGCTTGTATTTCTCCTCCGCTCACACAGTCGGCTCCCAACCCTGCGTGGCTGATAACGCCCAACACTTTGGCATTGGCATTGGCTTTTACGGCATAGTGCACCTCAAAGCCTGGATGTTTGCTGGCTTCCTCGCAGATGGTTCTGAGAGTTTGTCTCAGCAGGGCTGTGTCGTAATAGTAGAACGGAGTCTGTATCTCCTGAAACTTATCTATAGGAAATGTTCCTTTCATTTACCTTAAATCTAAAATTAATATCTTATATAGTCAAATTAGAAAATCCAATTTATTGTAAATCAGAATAACCAACGAAGAGTGAGTAGGAAGCATTGCATACGAATTCTTCACTCTTCACTCTTCGTTCTTCACTTAAATTACTTCTCGAAGAGTCTGTCGCTCAAGTTCTGCAATGCCTGCTTCTTGTCTCTCTCCTTGATGAGGAATGAGATGTTATAGTTAGAAC
>USOQ01000024.1 GCA_900556395.1 Candidatus Segatella caccae
TATCAGGAATCAATAAATCCATATATACTGGTTAAAGTTTTACTTAAACGTTTTAAATTAACTAACTCTGATAATCCGCAGCCCATACCCTAAGCATATTTATCGCCTCATAGATGAGTACAGAGATATGGCAAAGGGTGAGGGTTGCGGGATGCTATAATTACATAACGATAGCCAAGATGGCGATGATGACAGCAAAGAACGCTACACCCTCAACCAACGCAGCTGCGATAATCATAGAAGAACGAAGGTCGCCCATCTTCTCTGGCTGACGAGCCATTGCGTCCATAGCCTGGCCACCGATACGACCAATACCAATACCTGCGCCAATTGCGGCTAAACTTGCGCCAATTGCGGCACCCAACTTTGCAAGAGCATCTGCTGCTAATAAAAGTGATAACATAATCTTAAAATTTAAGTTATTAATATTTTCTTGTTAATTGTTCTATTGTAATTAGTTCTGCAATTCTTTATTATCTATTGATAAATATAAATTACTTCACTACCTCTGGTTCTGCTTCGTGATGTTGCACATGAGCCAGCGAGATGAATACAGCACTCAACATGGTAAATACCAATGCTTGAATGTAGCTTACCAATAATTCGAGGAGCATCATAAAGACACTCATCGCAACACTTACTACTGTCATACCTGAACCTGCCAAATAATTAACAATCATGTTCTCACTGATATTGAACATAATGAAAATAATAGCTGCAAACGCAAGAGCAATCGCATGACCAGCCATCATATTGGCAAAAAGACGGATAATCAGAGCCAACGGTTTCGTAAAGATTCCGAAAAGTTCAATGAATGGCATCAATGGAACGGGTACCTTCAACCATGTAGGAACATCGGGCCAAAAGATTTCCTTCCAATACTCTTTGGTACCTGTAAAGTTGGTAATAAGGAATGTCGATACACCGAAGAATGCAGTACATGCAATATTACCTGTCAGGTTACCACCACCAGGAGGGAATGGTACAATACCCATGATGTTGGCTACGAAGATAAAGAAGAAGCAAGTAAGCAACCAAGGTGCATACTTAGGAGCCTCTTTGCCGAGGGTAGCCTTTATCACATCGTCATAGACAGACATGATAAACATGTGCATCAATCCCACAAATCCTTTAGGGGCAGAATCATCTACCTTATGTTTTCTGCACCAGCGAGCTGGTATCAAAATACACAACAACAAGATGATAGCATCGATGAAGAGTACGCAGACGGTCTTCGTGATGGAGATGTCAAGCGGACGAACCTCCTGACCTCCCACCTTCTCTACTATCTTGTTGGGATTCGTCTGTGCATCACCATTCTTTATCACCAGATTGAAAGGTCCTGGACGGTCTCCATGAGCATCCTTCTCTTCAGAGAATTCGCTACTGCAGAACACGTGCCAACCAGTCGAGGTGTTCACGATGATAGGCAGATGAATCACTACGGGATGACCTCCCACCTCAGTGATATGCCATTCATAAGAATCCTTGATATGCCCCCACAATATCTCTTTCACGTCGATCTTCTCCTTGGCTGATACCTGCAGAGGTGCCAACGTGAAGAGCAGCATCGCCATCAAGAGGAATTGCTTGAGATGTTTCATATTCTTTAATTCTTACTTTTATTATTATTATTCTTTATTTAAGAGACGCTTACGAGAGGCGACTCTTTTTCTCTACCCGAGCAAAGTAGATACAGTCGAACACGAGAAGAGCAACATAGAAAAGGGCGAAAATAGCAGTAAAGCCCAAAATGTTTTGCTTGTCACAAAGCAACACATAGACGAGAAACACCAATGTGCCAGCCACCATCTTAAAAACTAAAGCTGCCAAATAAAACTTGGCAAGATTAGCAGGCGACGACTTGGCTATAGCTTTCCAAGCTTCACCATAAGCAGTACTTGCAATTATTGAAAAAAGAGCACTCACTACCAACGGGTTAACAACCTGAGCAATCATATCTTCACATTGTGCAGAGACCCTACAAGCAAAGAGGATGATAAGCGTCATCGCTGCTGTTAGCCACAAGGAAATCTGCTTGTACTTGATATTAATCTGCTTGATGTTTTGCAAGCGCATCTTTTCGTTTTTTTCCATTTTCTGTTATTAATATGTACACGTACCTATAAAGGATATGTACATCAGTTCTGTTACACTTCCACGCAGAGGCTTACTTCATTTTTCTTACATTCTACGAATCCGCCTCGTATGTTCATGACATTCTTGCCTTCCAGTGTAGTGTACTCCACCTTACCTTCTTCTAAAGAAGAGATAATAGGAGCATGATTATTGAGGATTTCAAACGAGCCGAGGGTTCCAGGAACCAACACACTCACCACTTCACCTTGGAAGACTACCTTTTCGGGAGATACTATCTTAAGCTGTAACATAATCCTAATATTTTATTGTTAAGTGTAAAGTGTAAAGTGTAAAATGATTCGTGACTAAATCTCTAACGACAAAGCATTTGGATTCTCCACTCTTCACTATTCACTCTCACTCTTCAGGATTATCCTTGTGCAGCAGCAAGCAACTGCTTAGCCTTCTCCTTCGCATCCTCAATAGTACCAACATTGAGGAATGCCTGTTCTGGCAGATCATCCACCTCTCCGTCGAGGATAGCATTAAATCCCTTGATTGTTTCTTCAATAGGAACCATTACACCCTTCAGACCTGTGAACTGCTCTGCTACAGTGAATGGCTGACTCAAGAAACGCTGCACACGGCGTGCACGATTCACGGTCAACTTATCTTCATCAGAGAGCTCATCCATACCAAGGATAGCAATGATATCTTGCAACTCGTTATATCTCTGCAACAACTGCTTTACTCGCTGCGCACAATCATAATGAGCTTTACCCACAATTAATGGATCAAGAATACGAGAGGTAGAACCCAATGGGTCAACAGCAGGATAGATACCGAGAGAAGCAATCTTACGAGAAAGCTCAGTAGTAGCATCCAGATGAGTAAAGGTTGTAGCTGGAGCAGGGTCGGTCAAGTCATCGGCAGGCACATACACAGCCTGTACAGAAGTGATAGAACCATTCTTTGTTGAGGTGATTCGCTCCTGCATGGCACCCATTTCGGAAGCCAATGTTGGCTGATAACCTACAGCAGAAGGCATACGACCCAAGAGCGCAGAAACCTCAGAACCAGCCTGAGTGAAACGGAAGATGTTGTCGATAAAGAACATGATATCGGCCGCCTCACCATTCTTACCGCCATGATCACGGAACTCTTCAGCAACAGTCAAACCAGAAAGAGCAACTGAAGCACGTGCCCCTGGAGGCTCATTCATCTGACCATATACCAAAGTAGCCTGACTCTTAGCAAGTTCTTCCTCATCAACGAGAGAAAGATCCCACTTACCTTCATCCATAGCTTTTCTGAACTTCTCACCATACTTGATAACACCAGACTCGAGCATATCACGAATCAAGTCATTACCCTCACGAGTACGCTCACCTACTCCTGCAAACACAGAGTAACCATTGTGTCCCTTGGCGATATTGTTAATCAACTCCATGATGAGCACAGTCTTACCTACACCAGCACCACCGAAAAGACCAATCTTACCACCTTTCATATAAGGCTCGAGCAAGTCGATAACCTTAATACCAGTGGCAAGCATCTCCTTGTGCGTAGAGAGTTCGTCAAACTTCGGAGCCTCACGATGGATAGGATAAGCACCCTTCATGTCCAATTCTTTCATACCATCAATGGGCTGTCCGATGACATTCATCATACGCCCCTTGATCTGCTCTCCTGCTGGCATCAAGATAGGGTTGCCAGTAGAGACAACTTCCAATCCTCGCTGCAAGCCATCGGTGTTGTCCATAGCAACGCAACGCACCGTATCTTCTCCAATGTGCTGCTGCACCTCGATAACCAGGTCGCGTCCATCATGGCGTTTCACCTTCAGAGCTTCGTGAATCTTAGGAAGTACCTTCTCGGGATTCTCGCCCTTGGTATCGAAATAAACATCGATAACTGGTCCGATAATCTGAGAGATACGTCCATTAATTTGTGACATAAGCTATTTGTTTTTAATATTAGTATATTTTTTTATATTAGACTTGGCTGTTATATGTTTTTAATCATACATCTCGTCAAGTAGATTGCATGCAAAAGTAACAAACATTCATGGAAACTCCAAATTATAAAGAAGTTTTATTCCACTTTAAACCATTTTTAGTGCCGTTTAAACCTTTTTTTAAAAGACACGGCACTATCATTTGGCTTATTTTATAAAGATTAGATACTCAACTCGTCAAGCACTTTGATAAGCTTGCGATCAAAAGGTTTGTCAGAGCGAATAGCCTCAGAAAGTGGAACATAAACCACCTCATTGTTTCTTACACCCACCATCACGTTGCGCTGTCCCTGCATGATAGCCTCTATAGCGCCACAACCTGTACGGCTTGCCAAGATTCTGTCACGAGCAGAAGGGCGTCCACCACGCTGCAAGTGTCCTAAGATAGATACACGCACATCAAATTCAGGGAACTCCTTGCGCACACGATCAGCATAGTAAAGTGCACCACACTTAGGACTTTCAGAAACGATAACGATACAACTCTTCTTAGATTTTCGAATACCACGCTCCATAAATTGTGCCAACTGGTCAACGTCAGTAGAATCCTCAGGAATGATGGCAGCCTCAGCACCACTGGCAATAGCACTATTCTGTGCCAAGAAACCAGCATCACGTCCCATCACTTCAATAAAGAAGATGCGCTCATGACTCTGAGCCGTATCTCGTATACGGTCTACACACTCCACAATCGTATTCATCGTGGTGTCGTAACCAATCGTATTATCAGTACCATAAAGGTCATTATCAATGGTTCCAGGCAAACCGATGCAACAGATATCAAATTCGCGTGCAAAGTTCATTGCACCTGTCAGAGATCCATTTCCTCCAATAACAACAAGCGCATCAATTTCCTCTTTCTGGATTACCTCGAAAGCTTTCTGACGACCTTCTTCTGTGATAAATTCCTTAGAACGAGCAGTTTTCAGAATAGTACCTCCCGTTCCAATGATACCACTAACATTCTCTGTAGTAAAGGTTTTAATCTCATCATTGATCAAACCATCATATCCACGAAAAATTCCTTTTACCGTAAAGCCATTATAGATAGCCGAGCGAGTCACCGCACGGATGGCCGCATTCATTCCTGGTGCATCACCACCAGATGTCATTACACCAATCGTTTTAATCTTTGCCATAACCAAATACCTTAATTTGTTGTATGTATATTTAAGATAAAAATTATATTCAGATATTACAGAAGCGCCTGGCCTTGCGTCAGCCAGAGTAGGCAGAGTCCAAGCACACCACCCATCAAAGCCTTCCAGCCCACATGACGAAAGAACCAACCTACGTGCATACGCTCCATCTTCATGAGAGCCAACCCGCTCATCGTACCAACTCCCAATACATTTCCTCCAGCCATCACGCAGAAAGCAATCACTTTCCAGTACAAACCATTGCAACTATAAACGGTAGCGATTTCAGAAATACCATCCTGTCCTAATACATCAGACAACGAGATAAAGTTTACTGCTGTTGCAAAATTGTCAAGCACGGTACTAAGCACACCAGCTGCTACGCCATGCAACCATACAAAAGGCCGACTTTCATCTATGCCGAGATAATCCATTAATGTATCATAGGCACCAGTTTCCTTTACAACTCCTACAGCCAACATGATACCCATTACGAAAAGAATCATCTGAATAACCCCATATTGTACCATACGTGGCGTACGACGTTCTACCATCGCATCCATGTTCATGAGCTTACGATTAAAAATCTCATTGACAATCCAAAGCACCGACAACACACAAAGCGCTCCCAAAAAAGGACTCAACTTAGAGATGTTATGGAATGTAGGAATAAACCACAATCCACCTATACCCACAAAGAGCATCAGCAGACGTTGCCAAACATTGAGTCGTGTATCATCGCCACGATATGGCATAACAATCCATTCCGTATCAACACGTTCGGGCAGACTTCTCGAAATCAAATAGATTGGCACCAACCAAGCTGCCAAACAGGGCAACAAGAGTGCCATTGAGAAATTAGTAGCCGTTACGGCACCCATACTCCACAGCACCAGTCCTTCAGGATTACCAATGACGGTAAGAGCACCACCACAGTTGGCCGACAACAAAATGGCACTACCATAAAATAAGCGCTGACGCCGACTGGGGATTATCCCATGCATAATAGTAAGCATCATGACAGTCGTTGTCAAGTTATCAAGATTGGCCGAAATAACAAAAGTCACAACAGAAAGCGTCCATATCATCCGTTTACTGCTACGGGTACGAAGCAACTGGCGGATAAAGTCGAAACAACCATTGTTGTTAAGAATCTCAACAATAGTCATTGTAGCTAACAAGAATAAGACTATTTCTGCCGCTCTACCAACATAAGGAAGAAAAATAAAACGAGAAATAAAAGCCTTTACCGTAGCACTCGATTCTGGAATAGCAGTAGTCTGACTATGCAGATAACTTGAAAATTCGTAGGCATGCTGACCGGTGACAAAATCCATGCCAAAACAAATATAAAGAACCCACCCTACCGTTCCAGCAAAAATGGCAACGGCAGCACGGTTCACCTTGGTGATATTCTCCGTCGCTATGAGGAGACATCCCAACAACAATATGGACACAATGACAATCGTCATATATAACTATGTTCTCATTAATTCAACGCAAAATTAACAATTAATCTGAAATAACAAGCATATAGTTGAAAAAAAAATCATCCGTTTCATGGAAAAGTAACATCTCACATGGTATTACTTCTCGTTTTGTCATGTAGAGATTACAAAAGGACGATTATTTTCTAAATCTCCTCCACAACATATCCAAGACTTCTGTATGAGTCTTCAATAAGATTAGTGTTACTATGATGTCCAAAGAGATCCAAGCCAAAGCCACACCCCAAAACAGAATGGAAGGTTGCCACATGTGGGCACACACCAAACCTCCTGTCACAAAGAACAACTGTATCGCAATAAAGCCGACTCCTTTTTTTGACAAAACGTAATGATAAAGACAGCGACTATAAATCAGCACAAATAGCGTTTCTATGAGATATGCCACTATAATGCCTACACCAAGTCCTGTAAGCCCCTGCATCTGATAACCCATAATTTCAAAGACCATAAGAAGTACTACGCAGACCGTTTCTTGATATAAAAACTTGCGAGACTGCCCCTTCGACAATGGCAGATATTCTATCGGAATATACACAGATCTAAACAACATGCTGACAGCAGCCAACTGCGCCATACCAAGCACACTTATAAATCGTTGATCATAGAGAAGCGGTATCAAGACAGGCAAAGCCAAAATCATAACCGTCAAGATAGGTCCCATCAAGAGAACATTGATTTCCAACTGCCTATTAACACAATCATTCTGCTCCTTCCCCATCTCTTTGATCGAAGACAAACGTGGATAATAATCAGCCTCCATTGCAGAGAAAACCACCCCCGCATACACAATAGCTAAAGTCCATCCAGCATTAAAAAGTCCTACGTCTGACAAATCGCCATTTCTATTGATATAGGTACGTATCAAGAACTCCGCCCCCGAACTCAAGATACCAGCAATGACAAAAGCCAACCCCAACTTGACGACACGAATACCACGTCCCAAAAACTCTAACGACAAAGACACCCTATAAGGATAGTAACGAGAAGAGTATCTTAGTACCAAAAGCATCTGTGCTAACGATTGTAACACAAGCACAACCACAATTCCTTGATACTGCCAGAAATAAAAGATAGGAACAGAAATCAACAACGAAGCAACTACCACGCACATAGAAGAGAACGCCAACGCTCGCAACTGTCGTGTAGCCTTTAATACAGCCATCTCACCACCAGCCACTATCAAACAAGCAACAGCAGGAGCCAGAAGCACAAAATGAAGGATATGATGTCCTCGATCAAAGAAGGTAAGACTATCGAGCAACGGACTGAAAATCACACAAATAACCAGCCCCAATAAAGCAGCTATTAAACTCCACGATCTAATAAGGCGAATCGTAGATGCAAGTTGGGTATTGGAATTTCCATATTGTTCAGAAATCTCATGCACCCCACTGGTAGGAATACCAAAATTGGCTGCCGATACCACCATATTAATGGTAGAGTTGAAAAGCGCAACAAGTCCCATACCTGTAGTACCCAAAAGTAAGGCAGCGAATTTATTTCTCACCAAACCGATAAGAATACTCAGTCCCTGTACACCGCCAAAAATGCCAGTATACTTTAATATATGTGCGTAACTATCGTTCTTTTCCTCTTTTTCCATTATATGATAAACGCAAAGGAATACTATTTATTATTTTGAGACACCCTAAAAGAAACTAAAAAAGGTCGCTCCAAAAAGGAACGACCTTTATTCTTTTCATCGAAGAAGATGAGTAGAAGCGAGAATTAAGCCTCTGCAGGAGCAGCTTCCTCAGCAGGAGCAGCTTCCTCAGTAGCAGCAGCCTCAGCCTCTGCCTTTGCAGCAGCCTCAGCAGCCTTCTTGTCAGCTACCTTCTTAGCGATTGCTTCATTTACTTTCTTCTCAGCCTCGAGCTCCTTAGCAGCAGCATCCTTCTTAGCCTTAGCCTCGCTCTCGCGAACAGCAGAAGTCTTAGCATCCTTGCCATTCTTCCAAGCGTCGAAACGCTTCTGAGCCTCAGCCTCATCGAAAGCGCCCTTCTTTACACCACCACGGAGGTGCTTCATCAAGTAAACGCCCTCGCCCTTGAGGATGTTACGTACAGTGTCTGTAGGCTGCGCACCTGTCTCTACCCAGTAGAGGGCACGATCGAAATTCAAATCTACAGTAGCAGGATTGGTGTTAGGATTGAAAGTACCAATCTTCTCAGTAAATTTACCATCACGTGGTGCTCTAACGTCAGCGATTACGATGCTGTAGAAAGCATAGCTCTTACGACCGCCGCGCTGCAATCTGATTTTTGTTGCCATTTTTTAATTTTTTATTTATTTGAGGTTTGAATTTTATGCTGTTATCTCGTAACAGCCGCGCAAAGGTACGGCTTTTTTCCATACCTCACAAGTTTTTTCTTTTATTTTTCTTCTTTTTTAACGTATTCTGTCGGCTGCTCTGACCAGTTTTTCGTCATCAGACACTCCTTTTCTTGCCAAGGCCACCATAATAATAGAACAAAGAGGCAGACAAGCAGCAAACTTCACCTCCATGGTACCTACTACCTCAGGCACTGGCACCACTCCCAAGAGCAGTAAGATATAATCTACATACCAAAGCGCTGCAAACAGTATACTGGTAGCACAAAGCGTCATCTGCATCTTGCGATTTTTAAACAAGAAGATAGTCACCAATGACAATATTGCCGATACAGCAAGGAGCAAGAAAAGGGGTAAGCACGTACCCGATACACTGATAGCCCCATTGTCACCCACAATCCCCAAGTTATAGAGAGCCACAACGCCTCCCATTCCCTCAGGCAGGATAACACCAATCGGCATCAAGAAACAAATCAGACAGGCAATGACAGCAACAAGCAGAAACAAAGATTGTTTGCGTTGTATCATAATCGTTTCCTATTTTTAGAAGTCCAAAGATTCTTTCTTATTTACCATATTATCCTTAGAAGGATCACGCCAGTAGATATTGCCCTCTACAAACTCCTGTGTAGCAAGCAAAGTTGGCTTTGGCAACTTCTCGTAATAGCGAGAGATCTCAATCTGCTCACGATTTTCGAAAACCTCCTCCAACGAATCATTATAAGAAGCAAACTCCTGAAGTTTCTTGCTCAGGTCCTGCTTGATTTCAACAGATATTTGGTTACTACGCTTTGCGATGATAGCCACACTCTCATAGATGTTGCCCGTCTTGTCACAAAGGTCCATAATGTTACGAGTCACGGTATTAACCGGTGCTTTTGATTTTTTGTAATCCATAATCTTATTTAGTACTTATATATTTTTATTGTTTTTCTAACTTACTATAGCTATCCTCAGGATGAGCTTTCTCAAACTCTTTGCATTTAGCAATATATTTCTCAGCAGTAGCACGTTCCTTCGAGTCAGGATACTCATTGATAAATCCATAGCACTCGTCCTCTGCATCTTGATAACGCTCCAACTGTTTGCTCTCGACACTCATCTTTGCCAATTCATACTTACCTTTCATAATCAAGATAGCAAACTCTTCACGCTTATTGCTATAAGGATAATCCTTCAGTGCATTCTGAGCCGTCACGATACAAGCCTCATAGTTATTACCTCCACTGGTACAGTTACCGAAGTAAGTACCCATATCAAAATAAAGCTTAGCGTTTTTATACTCTTTTTCTACCAGGAGATCTTGCAGTGCGAAAAGTCGATTCGTAGCTTGTTTCTTGAGTTTGGCATCAGGATAAAGGTCCAAATACTCTTGGAAAGCCGCGATAGCCGATACCGTGAGCGACTGATCGAGTCGAGGCTCAGGTGCATTCTTATAAAGGCTCTCACCAATAAAGTATCTGGCATTCTCCGTATAAATTCCCTTAGGATAGCTCTGACAGTACTTCTTGAAATACTCTGAAGCAGTTTCATAGTCACGCAGACCATACTCAGCCATAGCCAACATATAGAGACATTCCTCAGCCTCCGTGCTACCCTTTTTCAGAGTCACCAATTCCTGCAGCAATGTCACAGCACGAGAATACTTACCTGTGGCATAACATTCCTTGGCATACTCATATTTAAAGTTGTAATTGTCAGATTTATACACCTGATTAAACCGGTTAGCGCAACTTGTCATAAGCAACGCAACGCAGGCTGTGATTAAAACAGTTTTCTTCATAGGTCACATTTTGAGATGCAAAGTTACAGATATTTTACTTATTCGCAAAGGAAAAAATACATTTTTTCGCAATTTATTAGTCTTTATAACGATTAATGCTCTTTTTTTTGTAATTTTGCATCTCCATAGTTAAGAGAACAAGCATCATAAAAGAAACAGGACATGAACTTTAAGCTGACATCCAAGTACCAACCTACTGGCGACCAGCCACAGGCCATCAGACAACTCACCGATGGTATCGAACAAGGTGAGCCTGCACAAGTTTTGCTTGGCGTAACAGGTTCGGGCAAGACCTTTACCGTTGCCAACGTCATTGCCAACGTGGGTCGCCCCACCCTCGTTCTCAGCCACAACAAGACTCTTGCAGCCCAACTCTATCAGGAAATGAAAAGTTTCTTTCCTGAAAACGCCGTCGAGTACTACGTGTCATACTATGATTACTATCAGCCAGAGGCTTATCTGCCCACTACTGACACATATATCGAGAAAGACTTAGCTATCAACGAAGAGATCGACAAGTTGCGTTTAGGAGCCGTATCAGCCTTACTCTCTGGTCGCAGAGATGTCATTGTTGTGTCTTCTGTTTCGTGCATCTATGGTATGGGGGGTCCTACAGCCATGCAGGAAAACATCATCAAGATAAAAAAAGGCCAACAACTCGACCGCAACGAGTTTCTTCGCCAACTGGTAGATGCTCTGTACGTAAGGAACGATATCGAGTTACAACGAGGCAACTTCCGTGTAAAAGGCGAAACAGTAGACATCTTCATGGCTTACAGCGACAACGTGCTGAGAGTTACCTGGTGGGATGATGAGATCGATAGTATCGACGAGGTCGACGCGCTCACCTATCACCGCTTAGCTTCCTTTGACGCCTATGAGATTTACCCCGCCAACCTCTTTGTCACCACCAAAGAACAGACCATACAAGCCATCCGCATGATACAAGATGACTTGGTAGAGCGCGAACAGTTCTTCAAGGACTTAGGCGATAACATCAAGGCTCAGCGCATCAAGGAGCGAGTAGAGTACGATATGGAGATGATCAAGGAGTTAGGCCATTGCTCAGGTATTGAAAACTACTCACGTTATTTTGATGGACGACATGCAGGCGAACGCCCCTATTGTCTCCTCGACTTTTTCCCAAAAGACTTCCTGTTAGTTGTCGATGAGAGTCATGTCAGTATTCCCCAAATAGGTGCCATGTATGGTGGCGACCGCGCGCGCAAACAAAACCTTGTAGAGTATGGCTTCCGCCTACCAGCCGCCTTTGACAACCGTCCTCTCACCTTTGAGGAGTTCCATAGCATGATACATCAAGCCATCTATGTCAGCGCCACCCCCGCCGACTACGAGCTTCGTGAGTCAGAAGGCGTAGTAGTCGAACAACTCATTCGTCCTACCGGACTTCTCGACCCCGAGATTGCGGTACGCCCCAGCGAAAATCAGATAGACGACCTTCTCGACGAAATACTCACACGCACCCAACGCAACGAACGAGTACTCATCACAACCCTGACTAAACGTATGGCCGAAGAACTCACCGAGTTCTTGCTCAATCACAGCGTCAAAGCTGCCTATATCCATAGTGATGTTGCCACCCTCGACCGTGTCAAGATTATGAACGACCTCCGAGTAGGTGTTTATGACGTATTGGTGGGAGTCAACCTCCTTCGCGAAGGTCTCGACTTACCCGAAGTTTCTTTGGTAGCCATCCTCGATGCCGACAAAGAGGGTTTCCTTCGAAGTCACCGCTCTCTTACCCAGACAGCAGGCCGTGCCGCCCGTAACGTCAATGGTAAAGTCATTATGTATGCCGACACTATCACCGAGAGTATGCAGCGAACTATTGAAGAGACAGCTCGCCGCCGTACGATTCAGTTACAGTATAATGCCGACCACAACATCACTCCTCGCCAGATAGTGAAGGCCATCACCTCTGCCCTTCCCACCTCCAAGGATGCCGCTCCCGTTATCAATAGTCAGGGAGCCACCACCCAGCGCATATACGTCGAACCCGAAGGAGCAGCCTTTGCCGCCGACCCCATCGTGCGCAGCATGAGCCGAGAGGAATTACAGAAGAGTATCGATAATACGACAGCCCTCATGAAACAGGCTGCCAAAGACCTTGACTTCATGCAGGCAGCACAATATCGCGACGAAATCATCCGCCTGCAGAAAGAGCTGGAGGAAAAAGGTGCTTAACCGTTCTTATTCCAAATATCTATGGCATAAGTTTGGCTAAGCACCCGTAATCTTCTTCATCTAACGACGAATATGCCCCGTACCACGGCAAATATAGCATCTACCGGAACCACTACAGCTTGTACATTTCATATATACTTTCGTGTCGTCCCAATTGTGAGTATCACCTCTGTCGCCAGTACCATTGCAACTGAGGCATCTACCCGTACCGCCACAGGCACTACAAGAAACAAGACTTCGATTATCTTGTTTTTGCCACTCCATCTTAGGTCTTGATGGTGTCGTGACCGTTCCAGGTACAGAAGTAGAAGGTGAAGAATAATTTTGCTTTTGCATTTGCTTTAGCTTATTGAGTCTTACGTCAAACTGCTGCTTAGTGCATTTACTAAAGACATTTTTTTCCGGATAAGGATAAACGATCATCGTTCTATAATTCTTGGTAAAGGAAAGAGAATGCGCAAATGTATTCCAGCTGGTACCAAAATAACTTATCATCTCTTTTCGCTGCCCACGCATAGCTGCATTCATATCTAAAGAGTAACCATTAAAGTACGTGAACTTGTAACTACCATCCTTATGTGTACCATCATGTACATAGGTCAAACCTTTAACCCATTTGTGATTATAAATTTTACAGCACTCATAACCCAACTTGTCGATATAGAACTCAATCTTCCAAACGCCTCCCCCTTTACCGTTTTGACTAAAATACCAAATTTGGCCTGCAGGGAAACCTTGTTCCTTGATGGTACTCTCTATTTGATGAGAGGTCGTTTTAGAAATAGTAGATGCCGTGCTTGCAGAAGAGGTTGTGCGTGCAGAAGAGGTATTCTGTCGCGATGTTGAAGGTCGACTTGTCGCTTTTTTTACCGAACCAGAGTTTCTTTTTCCATTTGAGCGTTCTTTTACATGAGTCCGAGAGGCTGGTTTTGTTTTTCCCTTAGAAGCCACAAGCTTATCTGAGGTAGCCTTTTGAGGAGTAATCCTTTGATAAAAAGCCAACAATCGTTCTGTCTCTTTATTTATCAATTCAACCTCGTCGACTGAATATTTAGAGACTTGTAGATAAGTAGGATATGCCAGCTTTTCATAATCCTTTTCCGAATACCCCTCATTTTTCAAGTCTTTCTTACACAAATCGACATCGAAAGAAATGTCCCAAGTTGCATTCTTTGTCAAAATGAGACGCGCCCGCCACGCATTAGAAATAACAGGATTCTTTGATGTATAAATACCCCAACCATAAAGATTTACCATCTCTATAATGGCATCGACATTGCCCTGGTGTGCAGCATAGAGAAGCCAATAAGTCTTCTCACTCAGTTCGCTGGATGACAATCGATCAGAATAAGCCACCATAGCCTCAACATCTCCCATATTAGCATAACGCTTGAATCCCACCATAGCCCTATTCCTGTAGATCTGAGACAACTCTTGGTTACTCTTGGCACCGAGCAAGCCTTGGCTATAGACAACTTCAAGTTCAGCCATTGCATAAGGATATCCATACTCTGCTGCCGTGCGAAGATATTTAAAACGTTTCTTGTCAGTCAGCTTTTTATCAAAAGCCCAATAATGGTCACCATAACCTCGACCAAGAATGTTCATGGCCGATACATTTCCTTTTTCGGCTTCTCTCAACACCTCTTCCCACGATTTTTTATTGTAGTTTTCATTTACATACAATTTTTTGGCATAAATGCTCAAGGATAAGATGCAAAAGAAAAGAATTAATAATTTCTTCATTTCAGGGATGTTCTTTAGTTTTTACAAATCAAAAAAGTTCAGTTGTTTACTATAAAGAAGAAAAAAAGGGAAGGATTTTATATTATTATCCTTAATGCTCTTTTTAACTTCTACTTATTTACCATTTTTATTTCAAGATGAAACAGGATAAAATAAACAAGTTTTATTATTCAAACGACAATTTTTTGAGTCGTCCTCTCAACGCATCAGCTTCCGATTTACGGATAGAGAGGGTGATAGAACAAGTATTGTCATATTCCTGACTCACAATACGAGGTTGCATCTCTTTGACAACACGCATCACATCATTCATCATCACATAAGGGAAATCATACTTCACCAACTCTTCCACCAGCCTTGTTTCCTGTATGGAGTCTTCTATCGCTAAAGCCGCAGCAGCCTTATATGCCACAATGAGCCCCCCCGTCCCCAGGTTGACCCCACCATAATAGCGTACAACAATGATGAGGATATCTGTAAGGTCATGACTATTGATCTGTCCCAGTATAGGCTTCCCCGCCGTACTACTCGGCTCACCATCATCATTAGCACGAAACTCAGTTCTCTCAGCACCAAGCATATAGGCATAACACACATGCCGCGCATCATAATACTTCTTTCGATATGCGGCAACTATCTCCTTCACCTCATCAAGCGTTTCCACATGATGTGAAAAAGCGAGGAACTTACTCCGTTTTTCAGAGTAAGTACCCTCGCCTATTTTATTCGTTATTGTCTTATATTCGTCAATCACCGTACAAATGCTGTTATTCGTAATCTTATTGGAGTTTATGAATAATGAGTCCACTACGCAACTTAGGTTCAAACCAAGTTGCCTTAGGAGGCATAATCTTTCCGCTGTCAGCAATATCCATAATCTGCTGCATGGTGACAGGATGCAAAGCAAGCGCCATGCGCATCTCACCACTATCCACTCTGCGCTTCAATTCACCTAAGCCACGAAGACCTCCCACGAAGTCTATGCGCTTATCAGAACGCAGATCCTTGATACCCAATATCTCATCGAGAATCAGTCTTGAAGAAATATCCACATCCAGCACACCGATAGGATCGCTGTCATCATACGTACCAGGTTTAGCAAAGAGTCCGTACCATTTCTCGTCCATATACAACAGGAACGAATGCAGAGCAGCAGGCTTTAGAACATCCAGTCCACACTTGTCGATAGCCTCCTCAATAGGCATTTTTTCATAACAAGGTATGCCCTCTTCTTCACCCGACACATTGACATTGATAGCATCAATCTCTATCACATCGAAGTTCTTAGTCAACTTATCCAAGAATTGCTCCGAAGTAAGACCATTCAGATCTTTCACTACACGGTTGTAGTCAAGAATGGTCAACTGGCTTGCCTGGAAACACACAGCCATGAAGTAGTTATATTCTTCCTTCCCTGTATGATTTGGATTCTGCTTGGCTTTCTCAGCTCCCACAAGAGCAGCCGCAGCCGAACGATGATGTCCATCAGCAATATAGAGACTTGGCATCTTGGCAAACTCAGCCGTGATGGTAGCAATATCTTTATCATCGCCAACCACCCAGAACTGATGACGGAATCCGTCGATAGGAGCTATAAAATCATATTCGGGTGTAGTAGCTGCATAGCGCATCAAGATTTCATTAAGCACAGAGTTGTCAGGATAAGCAAAGAACACGGGTTCGATGTTTGCGTCACAAACACGCACATGCTTCATGCGATCCTCCTCCTTATCACGACGAGTCAACTCATGCTTCTTGATAACACCAGTAAGATAATCGTTCACATATGCACCAACCACCAATCCATATTGTGTCTTGCCATTCATGGTCTGCGCATAGATGTAATACTGCTCCTTGTCATCTTGCTTTAACCATCCCTTCTCCTGGAACTTCTTAAAGTTTTCAGCAGCGCTTTCATAGACACGTGGGTCATACTCAGAAGTACCAGGTTCGAAGTTTATCTCAGGTTTGATGATATGATAAAGACTCTTCTCATTATCACCAGCCTCATCACGAGCTTCTTCAGAATTGAGTACATCGTATGGACGAGACTCCACCTGCTCTACGAGGTCCTTTGGAGGTCTCACTCCTTTGAAAGGTTTAATAATTGCCATATTAGTTTTCTTTGAGGTTTAGAATATTCATCCCCCTATTCGGTCATGAGTTCGAATATTAGGACGACATGATCATTTATTCCTATATAGTAAATAGGTTCCACTTCGATAAAACGCAAAAAACTTTGAGACTCGCCCTTCACCCTCAACGACAACCTTCATAAGACAAGGTCATCCTCAAGTTCAAAGTTCAAATCTCAAAGTTCTATATATCAGTTTACTTGTTTACCTGGAACTTTGTGCAACCATCCTTGAAGAAGGCATTAATCTGCTTAGCAGCAGCAATACCCGCATTGATATTAGCCTCAGCGGTCTGTGCGCCCATCTTCTTAGGTGTTGAGAAGTAACGACCCTCAAACTGAGAAAAGTCAGCATCAGCATCAGGCTTGATGTCAGTGATAAACTTCAGGTCCTCACGCTCTGCCAAAAGCTTCAGCAACTCAGGCTCGTTGATAACTTCCTTGCGGGCAGTATTAATCAAGATACCACCCTTAGGCAACTGGTTCACGGTCTTATAGTCGATACTCTTGATTGTCTCAGGAGTAGCTGGAATATGCAACGAAACAATATCGCAAGTTTGGAACAACTCGTCCTGACTCTTCACCGCATGAACACCAGCCGCCTCGATAACGTCAGCAGGACAGAAAGCATCATAGGCAGCCACTTCCATGCCAAATCCCTTGGCGATACGAGCCACGTTGCGACCCACATTACCAAAAGCGAGAATACCCAACTTTTTGCCCTTCAACTCACAACCAGCCTTGCCATTGTAGAAGTTACGCACGGCAAAGACGAGCAAACCGAAGACAAGCTCAGCCACTGCATTAGAGTTCTGGCCAGGAGTATTCTCAGCCACGATGTTATGAGCAGTAGCAGCAGCCAAGTCGATATTATCATAACCAGCACCTGCGCGAACAATAATCTTCAGATTCTTGGCAGCTTCGAGAACCTCAGCATCAGCCTTGTCCGAACGGATAATCATAGCATCGACATCCTTCACTGCATCGAGAAGCTGTGCCTTCTCTGTATATTTCTCAAGGAGAACCAACTCATTGCCAGCTCCTTCAATTTCTTTCTTAATACCCTCTACAGCAGCTGCTGCAAAGGGTTTCTCTGTTGCAACTAAAACTTTCATAAAAATCGAATAATAAAAATCGAAAGTTGAATATTACGATAAACAAAGGAGATTGGATGCTGAGACGTGACAACAGGTCAATACAACAGCATCCTACCTTCAGTTTTTTACTCAGATTAGTGCTGTGCTTCAAACTCCTGCATAGCCTTGACGAGCGCATTCACACCCTCCATAGTCATGGCGTTATAGCAACTTGCACGGAAACCACCCACAGAGCGATGGCCCTTGATACCCACCATACCACGCTCTGTAGCAAACTCGAAGAATGGTTTCTCCAACTCAGCATATTCATCGTTCATAACGAAACAAATGTTCATCAACGAGCGAGAAGCCTCATCCACAGTACCCTTAAAGAGTTTGTTGCGGTCAATCTCAGCATACAACACCTCAGCACGTTCCTGCGCACGCTTATCAGCAGCCTCTACACCGCCATTCTTCTTGATCCAACGCAGGTTCTCCATCAACGAATAGATAGGAACTACAGGAGGAGTATTAAACATACTACCCTTGTCCACATGAGTGCGATAGTCCAACATAGTAGGCAACTCACGAGGAGCCTTGCCCAACATTTCGTCCTTTACGACAACCACAGTAACACCAGCCATAGACAAGTTCTTCTGGGCGCCAGCATAGATAGCAGTATACTTAGAGACGTCAACAGGGCGGCTCATGATATCAGAACTCATATCAGCAATCAGAGGAACAGGGACCTCAGGATCACGACGCAACTCTGTACCATAAATAGTATTGTTAGAAGTGATGTGCAAGTAGTCTACATCAGTAGGCACATTGTTCTCAAACTGAGGATAATAACTATAGTTGGCCTCGGACGATGATGCGATCTCAACGACCTCACCAAAATGCTTAGCCTCTTTCATCGCCTTCTTGGCCCAAGTACCTGAATTGACGTAGGCAGCCTTCTTGATGAGGAAGTTCGCAGGGATCTGCATAAACTGCAAGGAGGCACCACCACCAAGGAAGATAACGGAATAACCCTCAGGAATGTCGAGAATCTCCTTGAAAAGGGAGACTGCCTCATCAACAACTGGCTGGAAATCCTTTGCACGGTGGCTGATTTCCATCAATGAAAGACCTGAACCATTAAAATCCAAAATCTGCTTAGCTGTGTTCTCAATCACTTCGCGTGGAAGCATTGATGGACCTGCATTAAAATTGTACTTCTTCATCTGTTGTTTATTTAAGTTTATAGTATTCTTTTCCTTTATTGGAAAAATACATCGGCGAAATTACAATTATTATTTGAAACTGCCAAATATTTCTGCACATTTTTAGCATTTTGAGCAAAAAACTATCAATTTATCACTACTTTTCTAAAAATGCCTGCATATTCATGCAATTCACCTCACTTCTTCCACAATGGTTTTAATACCTTTAATTTTCTCTCCAGCCACTTGTTTGAGCACTTGTCTTAGTCGCTGTCGAGCCACAGCCACATAGGCATATCTTTCTTTCACATCTATCTTGCCTACCTCAGCCGTTGTCAGTCCTCCTTTCTTACAGAGAAACCCTACGATATCCCCCTTACTTATCTTATCCTTCTTTCCTTTTCCGATATAGAGGGTAGCCATTCTTGGAAGAGCAGGTGCAGGTAGTTCGGCAGGAATTTCATAATCCTCCACCTCATTATCCACATATTCAGGGATGCTTTCTGTAGGGCCTAAGAGGAAGTAGGCTTTTCCTTTCGCCTCCCATCGTGCCGTTCTTCCCACGCGATGAATATATCCATCCTCGCTCTCTGGCAGATGGTAGTGTACGATATGATCGATATCAGGAATATCCAGACCTCTCGAAGCCAAGTCGGTACTTACAAAGATGTTAGCACTACCGTTACTGAATTTATAGAGCGCATCCTCTCTCTTTTTCTGTTCCATACCTCCATGGAAACAAGAGGTACAAAAACCTTCCTGGCGTAAGAACTGGTCAGTTCGCTCCACGCTATCACGGTAGTTGAGGAACACGATACAGCTCTCATCTCCGAAGCTTCTCAACAGTTTTGCGAGAGCTTCCAACTTATCTTTCTGCTCACTCCTCACCTTATATATATGTACGCGTTCAGGCACTTGCTCGTCATCCACACGATAGTCCACCTTCTCTACCCTTCCCATATGTACAAACTTAGGGATAGCCTCAGCCTCGGTAGCCGACAACAAGATGCGTCTTTGCAGATTCGGCAGCGCCTCTATGAGCCTTCCCATCTCGTCCTGGAATCCCATCTCCAAACACTTATCAAACTCATCGATGATGAGATATTTGATATGTTCAGCAGAAAGATTTCCCTTATCCAGGTGGTCGTTAAGACGTCCTGGAGTACCAAAGACGATCTGTGGTTTCACCTGTCGCATCACTCTGTGTTCTTCCATCGTCATCCTTCCTCCATAGCACGCCATGGTTCTCAGACCACTTCCCATGTCTTTTAGTACAGTAGCCGATTGCAGCGCGAGCTCACGTCCAGGAGTCACCACAATAGCCTGTGGCATCTCGTCATCCGCCTTCACCAACTGCGTCAGTGGTAGCAGGTACGCCAGTGTCTTTCCACTTCCAGTAGGCGAAAGCACCACGACATCCTTATCACTTCTCAGCACGGCACGCATTGTGTCTTGCTGCATATCGTTGGGAGTTATCCCCAGCTTATCTAATATAGTCTTCATATAAGTATTTTCTGTTTAACATTTGATAAAAATACGGTAAGAAGTTAAGGAGTTAAAGGCCTTTTCATGATCTTATCTATTTCATCAAACTCCTTCCCCTTATTCAGATTGAGGTAAATCGTATAGAGGGGTAACGCCCACTTCTCTTGCGCCTTAGGTTCCATCTTTCGATATTTCTCCAGATAGGGCAATGCCTTCTGGTAATACCCCATAATCTCCTGATGGCGTTTTCTTGATAGTTGCGTATTCTTGTCCAGTTCCACAGCCCTATTAAAATAAGCCAATCCAGCATTATAATTCACCTCCGCAACACTGTCGTTTCTTTCCAGGAGTTTCAGGCTCACCTCCAAACTCTCCTTGTTCTTTCCTTGGTTAAGCAATATCGTACTCTTCGTATAAAGATATAGCCCACTCTCGGCATCCACCTTCAGAGCCTCGTCCACCACATCCATTGCCAGGTCGAGTCTATTCTCGCTTGTATAAAACTCGATGAGTCTTGGAAAAAAGAAAGGAAACTTCGGTGCATGTTCAAATCCCTCTTTCAGAGTCTGCACATACCTCGCAGTATCTTTCTCCAGTTTATAAGTCTCAGCTAAGAACTGCAACATATAGTCGTAGTGCGCTGTATCCTTCAGAGCCTCATAAGAGTGATGAAGCGTCGCCTTAGGGTCTTTCATCTTATAGCCACAATACACGGCCCAGTATGCCGCCTGAGGCAGATAGGCATCTTTCTGTTGATAGTCGTATCCATTGAAGAGAGCAATATGGGCACAAGAGATATACTGGTCGAAGAATTTATAAGCCTCAGCATAGTTCTGCTTCCTCACAAACCAGCTTCCGCCATTATACAAGTTAGGCCGTATCTGACTAAGAAATTCTGCATGTCCCTTCCTCGACTCTATCTCCACCTTTCCTTTCTTGTTGGGAACACATTCCACCGAGTCGATATCCGTTGCGATGACAAAGAGCTGTCGGGTCAGATTGAAGAGCTTCGCCGTATCATATTGCTGTTTCAGATACAACAATTCATTTCCTTGCTCATATTGTTTCTTGACAGCCTCATAGAGCACGGTCCATATCTTTCTGTTAGAGCGGTTCACAGAGTCTTTCAATAGTTTCTCCATACTCTGCTGCGCCTTGTCAAGGTTCTTTCCAGCCTTCACCTGGTCTTTAGCAATCGCAATTTCCTTCTTCTGTGCCTCCACAGGCAGCACAGCGCCCCATGCCATCCCTGCCACCAGGCATAACATCATCATACATCTCTTATATCTAATCAATCTTCTCATCCTTATCACATAAGTTTCTATATAAGCAGCACCGCTTACTGATCACCATATTGATAATAATACCAATATGTATTACCATAAGTATCTCTCAGTGCCGCCTTCTTCTGCATCACATCACTATATTTGTGCTCCAAGACCTGATAGTCTTGGAAGTCAGCATCCATCACATCATCATGAAACACCACCATCGGATGGGTACGTCTGTGCACATAGAGCACGAGGGCCTCCTTGTAGTGTTTCGGTAGCGGCAGACTATCCGCTATATAGGTGCGTTTCACCTCAGCCACAAAGCGATCGAGTTTTTTATCAAGAAGCAGTCCGCACAACAGATAGTCTTTAGGCACTCTCTGTCTCTTCTTGCTCCCCACGTTTTGTTTCATCCAGCGTGGTGCCTTCCACATCATCGCCTTCACCGTCACCCCATCGGGAATCATCGCCTTACTTCCCCCCATCAGCGGATATTCAAACAGGTGTTCACCCATACTTCCGCAGCGATGCAGACAAGCTATGCGCAACATCGTCAATGAGGAATCCGTATCTTGCGACTTGCACCCCACCTTCAGGGCTTCATCATATCTTCCCTCCTTCATAAGTCTTTCCATCTTCATTCTTTGATGAAACACCCTGTCACCATTTGCCACGAGCACGGTCAGCAGCATCATCACAAGGAGTTGCAGCAAGTTCTGCCAAGTAACTTTCGTCAACCATCCCTCCCTATGAGGCAAAGGTTCGAAAGGCTCCACCTGTCTTGCCACCCACATCCCTGCACCCCATATCACTAAGAGCAGAGGTATTATCCACCACCATGCCCCTAAGCTATGATGCCTATCGAAGTCAGTGGGAATATCTGTGAGCACCGTGAGCATGAGCATCGACGGGAAATACGTCAGCGCATGAAAGCGCTTCCTCACCTGCGTCAGCGTACACACCCCCACCTGCAACATAAATAGTGCCAAGGTCAGGATTATAGGAGCCAGTACATAACTATAGCTCGTCATTCCTCCCGACAGCACATACTGTGCCACTGCCATCACATCGTCCTGAAAACAATCCAGGTAAAGGTAAGTAAACGATATAAAGACAATAGCCATGGTGGAGCGCATCTCCACCATGCTATTCTTTTTATTTTTCATTTTCTTTCATCATTCATATTTCAGATGCAAAGGGAGTACTTTACATCCGAAAGTTCTGTTTTTTAATTTTTCTTCAGCACCAACGCCGAGCGAGCAGGCAGATAGAGCTTGAGCCACTCCTTGCGATCACCCACATAGACAGGGTCATAGGTCGTCAGGTGCGTCATGGAGTCGTCGTTCAGTCCATTACCACCAAACTCAGGGTTATCCGTATCCAGCACGACACTGTAAGCCCCCGTAGGCACCAAGAAACCATAGTCCGTAAACGAGCGTGTCGGTGAGAAGTTGAAAACAAAGAGCAAGTCCCCTCTCATATACGCCAGCACCTGGTCACCATCGTTGTGCCATATCTCCTGCACAGGCGTCTTGTTAAAGTTCTTCTCGCTCTTGATGGTTTTAATCATCGCTTTGTCAAAATCTCCCAAGTAGCAGTAACACAGCTCCTTGTTGTCCACCAAATTCCATTGTCTTCGAGCATACTTATAGCTCCATCCATTACCTTCACGTGGGAAGTCTATCCATTCAGGATGTCCGAACTCATTACCCATGAAGTTCAGATAACCACCGTTGATTGTCGAAGCCGTCACGAGTCTAATCATCTTATGCAGCGCAATACCTCGATGAGCCATATCGTTCTCATCCCCCTTCTTGAAGTGCCAGTACATATCAGCATCGATTAGTCTGAAGACGATAGTCTTGTCACCCACCAAAGCCTGGTCATGACTCTCGCAGTACGAGATGGTCTTTTCATCGGCACGACGGTTTTTCACCTCCCAGAAGATGCTGCTGGGTTTCCATGCCTCATCAGGCAACTCCTTGATAGTCTTAATCCAGTAGTCAGGGATATTCATTGCCATACGATAGTCGAAACCATATCCACCATCAGTAAACTTCGCTGCCAGTCCAGGCATACCGCTCACCTCCTCAGCGATGGTAATCGCATGCTTGTTTACCTCATGTATCAAGAGGTTGGCAAGTGTGAGATAACAGATTGCATTATCATCTTGATGACCATTAAAGTAGTCACCATATCCCATAAAGGCCTCTCCGAGTCCATGAGAATAATAAAGCATAGAAGTCACACCATCAAAACGGAAACCATCAAAATGGAATTCATTAAGCCAGAACTTACAGTTGCTGAGCAAGAAGTGTATCACCTCGTCCTTACCATAGTCGAAGCACAGACTATCCCATGCAGGATGCTCATGTCTGTCTCCAGGATAGAAATACTGGTTAGGATCACCCGCAAGGTTACCCAGACCTTCCACCTCGTTCTTCACCGCATGAGAGTGTACGATATCCATGATGACAGCAATACCATTCTGGTGCGCTGTGTCGATAAGCGACTTCAATTCCTCAGGCGTACCAAAGCGACTGCTGGCTGCAAAGAAGCTACTCACATGATAACCAAAGGATCCATAGTAAGGATGCTCCTGTATGGCCATAATCTGAATACAGTTGTAGCCATCAGCGATGATACGTGGCAACACATTCTCCTTAAACTCCGTATAGGTACCCACCTTCTCTGCATCCTGTCCCATACCGATATGGCACTCATAGATAAGCAGCGGCGATGTGTTAGGCTTAAAAGTCTTTTTCTTCCATACAAAGGGTTCAGGGTTCCACACCTGAGCAGAGAAGATCTTGGTCTCCTCGTCCTGCACCACGCGCTGCGCCCAAGCAGGAATACGTTCACCTTCACCACCCTGCCAGTGTACCTTCATCTTGTATAGGTCACCATGCTTCATGGCTTTCTCCGAGAGCTTCAGTTCCCAGTTTCCCGTACCCTTGATACGCTTAGCCTGGTATTTAGGCGACTCCTTCCAGTCATTAAACTCACCGATAAGATATATCTCCGTAGCATGAGGAGCCCACTCACGGAACACCCATCCTCTTGCAGTCTTATGCAGTCCGAAGTATTCATATCCGTTGGCAAAGTCGCATAGCGTCTTCTTACCATTTTGGGTGAGTTGTCCCAACTTCCACAGAGCATGTTCGTGTCTACCTCGTATAGCATCCTCGTAAGGTTCGAGATACGCATCATTCTTCACCAGTCCAATATGTTTGGGCTGAATCGTCTTTTTGGTTTTTGTTTTTGCTCCCTTTTCGGGAGTGGTTTTTGTCTTCTTTGTAGCCATAATAGATTGCTTTTTAGTCGAGCTCAAGTTTCTCAACAATCAACTTTTACTTTGAATATCGCCTTATGAATATCACCTTCACCGATACATGGCTGATGACCATCCTGTGGCCAGAAGATAGCAAACTCACCAGGCTTACAGTTCACATAAGTCTCAGCCTTCACACCAGGATATTTCGTCACATCTTTCTCAGCGTTATACTCCGCCTCAGGCAAGTCAGCGAGTGGCAGATAGCCATAAGTCTCATCGTTATCCAGAGGTATCTGAATATCAAGCATCTTTTTATGAGTCTCGAAAGTAGCATCCTCAGCAGACTTACCATGCGCTGTTGTGATGTTTACAAACAAGTCTTTGTCCTTGATAAAGTGCTTGCCATCCTCCAACTGGTTCAAGTCATTCTCCTTGATAAACTTCACTACTTCCTCGAAAAGAGGGTTCAGAGAAACATATTTCTCCAAATTGTCTAAAGTATCTACTACCATATCTTTTATATATTTTAATTATATAGTCCTTATTATATGCTCACACACAATTATATGCTCACACAGCAACCATCCATCTGTATCATTCCGAAATGCAGCAGTTCGAAGCACTACTCTTCAAACCTTTTTCCATTCTCATAATACCCCTTAGCGGTCACTTGTCCGTTGCGGTCTTTCTCCACAAACTTACCATCGCGTTTATCAGCACGATAAGCACCCTCAAAACGCTTCCCGTCTTTCGTCTCCTCGATACAGAAGCCCTCACGACGTCCGCCACGGTATACGCCTTTAAATCGGTTGCCATTCGCATAGTGAATGATTACCTCACCATCCACCACACCTTTCTTGAATTCACCTTCAAAGACATCCCCATTCTTCTTGGTCAAGCGTCCTCTGCCGTTCTGCACATCGTCCTTCCACAACCCCACGTAGATATCACCATTCTTCCAAATAAAGGTACCCTGTCCAGAGCGCATACCGTCATTAAACTGCCCCGTGTACTTCGCCCCATTAGCCGAGCGGAAGATACCTTCTCCAGTACGTTCACCCTGCACATAGTCACCTTCATAGGTGTCACCATTATGAAATTTGTATATACCTTTTCCGTGCTGGATATCATCTTTCCAGTCGCCCACGTAAACATCTCCGTCGGCATATTTAAAAGTACCCTTTCCCGAGCGTTGGTTATCCACCCAACTCCCCTCATAGGTAGTACCATCCCCCCAGTTAAAGAATCCCGTACCATTCTTCATGTCGTTCATCCACTGACCGCGATAGTAGGCTCCACCCGCATACGTATAGGTACCTCTTCCCTGTCGTTTGTCCTTATACCAGTCACCGTCATACATGTCACCATTATAATAGTACATGACGCCATGTCCGTGCTGGTAGTCACGAAACCAGAGTCCCACATATTTATTATTATTCAAGAAATAGAAAGTTCCCTTTCCATGTTGTTGGTCTTGCATCCACTGTCCTTCATACTTTTCTCCATCAGCAAAAGTATAAACACCATACCCTTCGCGCTTACCTTTCAGATAGTTACCTTCGTAGGTATCTCCGTTAGGAAACACGGTGGCACCTTTTCCCTGTGGTTTACCACTGACCATTTCACCCTTATACTGTCCTCCGTCCTTGGTGATACAGGAACCTAAAGATATCTTCTGCGCCCCCATAGAGAGAGGTATAAAAAACAGCATCAGGGATGCTACACTTATCTTGTAATTCATATTTTTCTGTTTGTTCGACCTCCAAAATTAGACAAAATCCCTCAAACAGCAAAATAGATTAAGCATATTTAACTGAACTCACGACAGGTATTTTTTTATTCCCACAGATTTGTTTTTATTTCACACCATTCAGCATGCAGCAGCTTTACACTGGGGAGGGCGTGGCATCTTGCCCGCCCAATGTTTAATGTTAAGAGGTTAATGTTAAGTGTTGAATGTTGTGTGTTGAGTGTTTAATGTTAGTGGTGTTGGGACATTTCTTTATGGGCGGGCAAGATGCCACGCCCTCCCAGTGCAATCCTGCTCAAAAAAGCTATATAAGCGAGCAATACACCCATGCGGTTCATCCCGCACAAAATAACTCTGGCGCAGACCTCTGATGGTCCGCCATCCTTAGAATGCAATGGTTCCGAGCGACGAGCAGGAGCGGTTTCCTCTTCTTCCCTGAGGTTTCTGTCCCCTACAAGGGGAACCGAAGGGGTCGTAAAGACTATTGAAGAAGACTGAGATGAGAGGTGGACCCTCCCTTAAGGGTAAGGGAGGACTGGTGGGTTTTCGAAAAGAAAGCACCAACAGGCTTGCACTGGGAGGGCGTGGCATCTTGCCCGCCCAATGGTCCAATGTTAAGTGTTGAGTGTTAGTGGTTGGGACATTAACCACTAAATAATAATAAGCATACTAACATTATGGGCGTGGCAAAATGCCACGCCCATAAAAAGTCCCTTATTCGCAATTTTTCATTTCCCTCAACAAATCCTTCTGTCTCCCATTCAACGAAGAAGGCAACTTCACCTGGTAAGTGATAATCAAGTCACCGAACGAGCCATCGCCTCGGTCACATCCCTTTCCCCTGACACGCACCTTCGTACCATTCTGCGTTCCCGGTTTAATCTTCAGTTTAATCTTCGACCCATTATTCAGGCGCACGATTCCCTCGCCACCCAACAAGGCAGTATACATATCAATATTCACATTCATCTGCATCTCTCCCGTACTCTGTCGCATATTCTGCGCGTCAGCACCGAAACCACTGAAGCCAGCACCCTGTCGTTGCCGTGCTCCACCGCCGAAGAGATTCTCAAAGAAGCTACTAAACCCGCTACCGCCAGAACCGAAGCCACTGAAGTCGAATCCCTCAAAAGGATTTCCTCCACCAGCACCGCCAAAGCCACCAAAGCCACCAGCTCCACCAGCCTGCTCATAGGCAGCAGCATTCTTCCACTGCTCCCCATACTTATCATATTTAGCACGCTTATCTGGGTCAGAGATAACATCATACGCCTCGTTGAGCGCCTGAAACTTCGCCTTCGCCTTTGGGTCATCAGGATGCAAGTCAGGATGAAACAGTTTAGCACGCTTACGATAAGCTTCACGCACTTTCTCCTGTGGAATATCCTTGTCCACACCTAATATTTTATAATAATCTACAAAAGCCATAATTTGTTTCCTCCATATTTTAAATCCGACATTTCATTTTCACCTTATATATAGCACTACGATTCTATACAAGAACTTTTCAGCAACAATAGTGCCAAAAGCACCAAATTAGCTTACTGTCACAACTATTGTTTGAGTTTTGTCACTCAGAAGAGGTAATGGTTGCTTATTAGCAGGCTTGCCCTGGGAGGGCGTGGCATCTTGCCCGCCCAATGGTCCAATGTTTAATGTTAAGTGATTAATGTTAGTGGTGTTGTGACATTTCTTTATGGGCGGGCAAGATGCCACGCCCTCCCAGTGCAATATTGCCCACCCCCTGGCGCAGGCCTCTCATGGCAAATATTATGCAGTCTCAAGCAGTCCATCAGCGTCCCCATGTCCAAAGCAATATCAGCATGCCATCAGCAGCCAACATACCCATGCGGTTCATCCCGCACAAAAAACCTGGCGCAGACCTCTGATGGCAAATATCATGCGGTCACAAGCATGCCATCAGCAGCCAACATACCCATGCGGTTCCATCCCGCACAAAAAAACTGGCGCAGACCTCTGATGGTCCGCCAACCTTATAGCGTAGCGGTTTGAGCTCCGAGGAGGAGCGGTTACATCCCCCTCCTTCTGAGGAGGAGGGGGCTTGGGGGAAGAGGTGGAGCCTTCCTTAACGGTAAGGAAGGACGGGTAGGTTTTCGAAAAGAAAGCACCAGCAGGCTTGCACTGGGAGGGCGTGGCATCTTGCCCGCCCATGATTTTTTAAGAAGAAACATCCCTTAACTTCTCAATAGAAACCCTTTTCAAAGAACCCCTTCCCAAAGAATTCTTCTCAAAAAGTACATCCATTCATTAGTTTTTTTGTACTTTTGCAAAGTAAAACCATAAAAAGGCAGATTATGAAACAACTTCTTACGACGCTACTCTTAGCGTTCACCCTCAATTCACCAACAATGGCACAACAACGAACCGTTAATATCCGAGTGATAGAAACCAGCGACGTACACGGCAGTTTCTTTCCCTACGACTTCATCAACCGCAAGCCCAAGGCAGGCAGCTTAGCGCGTGTCTCCACCTATGTCGATTCCCTTCGCCAAACCTATGGCGACCGCCTCCTCCTACTCGACAATGGCGACCTCCTCCAAGGACAGCCCATCTGCTATTATTATAATTATGTGAACACCCAGTCACGCAACATCGCCTCCGACGTCCTCAACTATATGAAGTATGACGCCGAGACCTTCGGCAATCACGACGTAGAGACCGGGCATGCCGTCTACGACAAATGGGTCAGCGAACTCCACTGTCCCGTCTTAGGCGCCAACATCGTCGACACCAAGACCGGGCGCCCCTATGTCAAGCCCTATGTCATGTTAGAGCGCGACGGCATCAGAATTGCCATCCTTGGCATGATAACCCCCGCCATCCCCAACTGGCTCACAGGCGACCTATGGAGCGGACTACGCTTCGACAACATGGTGACAAGTGCGCGCCAGTGGATGACCTACATCCAGCAACACGAACAGCCCGATGTCGTCATCGGCCTCTTCCATAGCGGCAAGGAAGGCGGCATCCAGACTCCCGAGTACGAAGAAGACGCCTCGCTGAAAGTAGCCCGCGAAGTTCCCGGCTTCGACCTCGTGCTCTTCGGTCACGACCACACACGCCATGCCTCTACCCTCACCAATGTCGAAGGAAAACAAGTCGTATGTCTCGACCCAGCCAACAATGCCATGAGCGTAGCCGATGCCGAGATCACCGTCACCATCGACGAGCACCAGTTGCATGGCAAGACCCATCACATCCTTCAGCACAAGAGCGTCAACGGCAAGATAGCCGATGTCACCGACTGCGCTGTCGACGAGAAGATGCTCCAGACCTTCCGCCCCCAGATTACCGAAGTCGACCAGTATGTCAGCAAGCAGATAGGCACTTTCCAGAACACCATCTACAGTCGCGACTCCTACTTTGGCAGTTCCGCCTTCAACGACTTCATCCTCAACCTCGAGTTACAGATCACCCAAGCCGACATAGCCTTCAATGCCCCCTTGCAGTTCAACTCCACCATCCAGGCAGGTCCCATCTGTGTCAGCGATATGTTCAAGCTCTACAAGTACGAGAACCAGCTCTACGTGATGCGTCTCACGGGCGAAGAGATACGCCGTCATTTAGAGATGAGTTACGACCTATGGGTTAACACGATGCAAAGTCCCGACGACCATCTCCTCCTCCTTGACGAGCAGACCTGGGGCGACCAGCAGCGTTTAGGCTTCAAGAACTTCTCCTTCAACTTCGACAGTGCTGCAGGCATCGACTACGAGGTCGACGTCACGAAGCCCGATGGCGAGAAGGTACGCATCCTCCGCATGAGCAATGGCGAGCCCTTCGACGAGAGCAAGTGGTACAAGGTAGCCGTCAACAGCTATCGCGGCAATGGTGGTGGCGAGCTACTCACCCGAGGAGCCGGCATCCCCAAAGACAGTCTCGACTCCCGCATCATCTGGCGTAGCGAGCGCGACCAGCGTTATTACCTCATGCAAGAGATAGAGAAAATGGGCACCATTGATGCCAAGCCCAACAACAACTGGCGCTTCGTCCCCGAGTCATGGGTCAAGCCCGCCGCCGAACGCGACTTCCACCTCCTCTTCGGCAAGTAGCTCATAAAAACGCCCATCAGCAACCCACAAGCAAGCCTGCACTGGGAGGGCGTGGCATCTTGCCCGCCCAAGATTAATGTTTAATGTTAAGTGTTTAAGATTAGTGGTTGGGACATTTTTTATGGGCGGGCAAGATGCCGCGCCCTCCCAGTGCAATCTTGCCCACCCCCTGGCGCAGACCTCTGATGGCAAATATCATGCAGTCTCAAGCAGTCCAACAGCAGCTCCGTGTCCATGCGGTCCCATCCCGCACAAAAACCTGGCGCAGACCTCTCATGGCAAATATCATGCGGTCTCAAGCATGCCATCAGCAACCCCATGTCCATGCGGTTCATCCCGCACAAAAACCTGGCGCAGACCTCTGATGGTCCGCCAACCATATAGCGTAGCGGTTTGAGCTCCGAGTAGGAGCGGTTACATCCCCCTCCTTCTGAGGAGGAGGGGGCTTGGGGGAAGAGGTGGAGCCTTCCTTAACGGTAAGGAAGGACGGGTAGGTTTTCGAAAAAACGAGGTGGAGCTCCCTTTGGAAAGGGTTTCTGTCCCCTACAAGGGGAACCGAAGGGGTCGTAAAGACTATTGATACGGAGGGATTCGAAAAAAGCCTTTCTTAACGGTAAGGAAGGACGGGTGGGTTTTCGAAAAGCCTTCCCTTAACGTAAAGGAAGAACAGCCTCTTGACAAGGAGTGATTTTTTAAAAGATGATTTAGAGCTTTTTAAAAGCGAAGAACCATCATATTATTAAAATACGATTAGAATTTGGAAAGTATTGACAAACATTCCAATATCCCATCCGGGATACACATAGTCGAAGCCAAAGAAACAGTGGCTTCGACACCCCCCATGATGACCTTACCCCATGCCGAAGACACAACCTCTTGGAGTTACCTTTTTCTACAACATCTCACAGCTCGTAACTTCGAGAAGTGGCTCGAGTCCTACAATACCCATCGTGGTCATCAGCCCTATTTTGTACATCACACCTATCGTTATCAGTATAAGAATAAGGAGAGCCAACGAGGAGTCAAGAAAACCGTTGTCCCCACAATCAGTGGCCTTGTCTTCTTACAAGGCTCTGTCAGAAGCATCCAACAGTTTCTGAAGTATTATTTTCCCCAATATCATCTTGTAAAAGACTGTAGCACAGGACTTCCTGCTACCATCCGCGACTCCGCCATGCAGTCTTTTATGCGCCTCTCTGCCACCCATCCACAGCAGATTACATTTCTTCGCGAACCCTTTGAGAATTTTGTCAAAGACCATGTCAAACTTCGTGTCCTCACAGGTGTTTTTAAGGGATATGAAGGGTATATCGTTCGCATCGACCGCGACCGTCAACTCGTCTTCGACTTCGGAGGCCTTGCCGTTGCCATCCGTGGTGTCCATAAAGAGGACTTCGCCATCGTAGAGTAGTTATTAGCAAGCCTGCACTGGGGAGGGCGTGGCATCTTGCCCGCCCATTTTTTTAGCAAGATTGCACTGGGAGGGCAGTGCTTCCAGCCTGCCCATGATTTTCGAGAAGAATTTCTTTGAGAAGTTAAAGACGTTTTTCTTCAAGAATTTAAGGAATTTAAGTTATCCTCCCTTCGGTCGTTCGAGAAGTTAAGGGACAATTGCTTTTTTGCGATGGTGTTGTTTATGGGCGGGCAAGATGCCACGCCCTCCCAGTGCAATCTTGCTCAAAAAAAATATAAGCAAGCAACGCACCCATGCGGTTCATCCCGCACAAAAAACTGGCGCAGACCTCTGATGGTCCGCCAACCTTATAGCGTAGCGGTTTGA
>USOQ01000025.1 GCA_900556395.1 Candidatus Segatella caccae
TGATCGACGACTCCAAGTCATTGAACGAGGTCGTTGTCATCGGTTATGGTCGTGCCAAGAAAGACGACTTGACGGGTGCGGTTACTGCCATTAAGCCAGACGACATGAATCATGGTCTTGTTACCAATGCTCAAGACATGATGAGTGGTAAGATTGCAGGTGTTAATGTCATCTCTAATGGTGGTACTCCTGGTGGTGGTTCTACAATTCGTATTCGTGGTGGTGCTTCTCTGAGTGCTTCTAACGACCCATTGATTGTTATCGATGGTTTGGCTATGGATAACAATGGTGTGCAAGGTTTGTCTAACCCATTGTCTATGGTTAACCCTAACGATATCGAGAGCTTCACTGTATTGAAGGATGCTTCTGCTACAGCCATCTATGGTTCTCGTGCTTCTAATGGTGTCATCATCATTACCACCAAGAAGGGTTCAAAATCTGGTAAGATTCGCGTTTTATATAACGGAAACATGTCTATCAGTTCTGTTATCAAGAGACTTGACGTGATGGATGGTGACGAATATCGCAGCTTTATTGCCAATGTTTATGGCACCGACAGCGAGCAATACAGCAAGCTCGGTAATGCAAACACTGATTGGCAGAAAGAGATTTTCCGCGATGCTTTCAGCACAGACCACAACGTGTCTATGTCGGGAAATATAGCAGGACAGCCATTCCGTGCATCTTTGGGCGCTACTATCCAGAATGGTGTAATCAAGACTTCTACTTTCAGCCGTTTGACTGGTAGCTTGAGTTATGCTCCTTCATTCTTCGACAAGCACTTGAACGTCAATGCCAACTTGAAGGGTATGTGGGCAAAGAACCGCTATGCAGATGGTAGCGTTGTAGGCGATGCTCTGACATTCGACCCGACTCAGCCTGTTTATGCAGACGGTGCAGACTACATGACTTCATTTGGTGGTTACTTCCAATGGACAGGTAAGAATGAGTATGGTGACGCTTCATGGCCTTTGGCATACAACAACCTTGCACAAGCCAACCCTGTTTCTACTCTTGACTTACAGCAGAATCGCGCCATCTCACGCTCTTTGATTGGTAACTTGGAGTTGGACTATAAGTTTCATTTCTTGCCCGACTTGCGCATCCACATCAATGGTGGTATGGACTTGTCTAAGGGTAGACAGACCAACAATATCGACCCACGTTCTGCCAGCAACAACTATTATGGTTATCACGGACAGGATGTAACCGACAAATATAACTTGTCTTTCTCTTCTTATTTACAGTATGCAAAGGAATTGGGTATCCACAACTTCGATATCATGGGTGGTTACGAGTGGCAACACTTCCATCGCAAGGGTACCAACATCGGTTGGGGTATGTATCCAGAAACTCATCCAAGCAAAGCTGGTCAGAAGTACAACGAAGTAAATAACGAATGGGCAAACGAGGCTTATCTCGTTTCTTTCTTCGGTCGTCTGAACTACACATTGATGGATCGCTATATGTTGACAGCTACCTTCCGTGCCGATGGTTCTTCTAAGTTCAACAAAGACAACCGTTGGGGTTACTTCCCATCAGTAGCTTTGGCATGGAAGCTCAACCAGGAGAACTTCCTCAAGGACGTTTCTTGGCTTTCTGACTTGAAACTTCGCGCAGGTTACGGTATCACAGGTCAGCAGGAAGGTGTTGGCGAGTACACATATTTCAAATCATATACAGTAAACCGTGAGCATGCCTTTTATCCAATCTTTGGTAGTGACGATAAGGGTATCACATCACGTCCTAATGCTTACAACCTCGGTTTGACATGGGAGAAGACCACTACTTGGAATGCTGGTTTGGACTTTGGCGCCCTGAACGGTCGCTTCAATGCAAGTGTTGACTTCTACTACCGCAAGACTAAGGACTTGTTGCAAAACGTAACTGTATCTGCAGGTAGCAACTTCAAGAACTCAGTAATGACCAACGTAGGTGAACTTTCTAATACGGGTGTTGAGTTCTCTATGGGTGGTAAAGTTATCCAGAAGAAGGACTTCGTATGGGATTTGCAATACAACATTACTTGGAACAAGAATAAGATCCTCTCTATGACAACAGGCGACCGTCCTGGCTATTATATCCCAGCAGGTGGTATCTCTCAAGGTACAGGTAACACCATCCAGGGACAGGCAGTAGGTCATCCAGCTTACTCATTCTTGGTTTACCAGCAGGTATACGACAAGGATGGAAAACCATTGGAGAATGTATTCGTTGACCGCAACGGTGATGGCATCATCAGCGACGCAGACCGCTACTACTATAAGAAGCCTGCAGCAGACGTCTTGATGGGTCTCTCTTCTAAGATGATCTACAAAGACTGGGATTTCAGCTTCTCACTCCGTGCAAGTTTGAACAATTATGTTTACAACGATGTCTACTCTAACAACTGTAATCAGGGTGAAGCTTCAATTTATGCACAGTCTGGCTTCTTCACCAACTTCGTAAAGAACCACCTTGGTATCGGCTTCAAGGGAGTAGGAAACTACTACATGTCTGACCTCTTCGTTCAGAATGCATCTTTCTTGAAGTGTGATAACATTACACTCGGTTACTCTTTCCGTGACTTGTGGGGATACAACATCACTGGTCGTGTATACGGAACAGTACAGAATGTATTCACTATCACAAATTATAAAGGACTCGACCCAGAGGTTTCTGGCGGTATAGACAACAACATCTATCCACGCCCATTTGTAGCTATGATTGGTTTGAGCCTCAACTTCTAAACATTTAAAATAGATAGTTATGAAACTGAATAAAAATATCAAGAATCTACTTCCTATTGCAGCTTTCGCTCTTTCATTGACAGCAACGTCATGTGTCAGCGACCTGGATGTAGATCCTACAATTGATAAGAATACGGATATCACATTCAATCAAGATGCGAATTTCCGTAAGATTTATGCCAACATGGCATTGACAGGTCAGAAAGGTCCTGACGGTAATGCCGATATTGCAGACATCGATGAAGGTACATCAGATTTCTTCCGCCAGTTGTGGTGCATGAATGAGCTTCCTACAGACGAAGCCATCTGTTCTTGGGGTGACGCAGGTATTCCTGAATATAATTACGGTACTTGGGATGCATCTCATGGTATGGTAACTTGTGAGTATTATCGCTTGTATATGGGTATTTCTCTTTGCAACGAGTTCTTGACAAAGACAGAAGGACTTACAGACGACCACACCAAGACTGAACGTGCAGAGGCTCGTTTTATGCGTGCCATGTACTACTATTATGCAACCGACTTCTTCGGCAATGTACCTTTCATGACCGTAGTGTCAGAGGAACTGGCTCCTCAGAAGTCTCGTGCAGAAATCTGCAAGTTCATCGAGGACGAATTGCTTGACTGCGTTAAGGACATGAAGGCTCCAGGTACAAATACCTACGGCCGTGCCGACCAGGCTGCCGCTTGGTTGCTCCTCGCTCGTTTGTATCTCAACTCTGAAGTTTACACAGGTACTGCCCGTTGGGAAGATGCTGCAATCTATGCTAAGAAAGTAATGGATTCTACATACGATCTCAGCCCTTCATACAAGAACCTGTTCATGGGTGATAATGACAAAAATGGCGCTCAGATTGAGATTATCCTTCCTATCCTTCAGGATGGTATCCAGACACAGAACTACGGTGGTTCTCTCTTCTTGATTGCTTCTACACACAAGGATGATATGCCAAGTACTGGTACAAGTGAGAACTGGGCTGGTAACCGTGCTCGCAAGCAGTTGATCGACAAGTTCTTCTCAGGAAAGGCTCCTAACGGAGATGTCGACGAAATGGTAAGTGCAGCAAAGGACGACCGCGCTATGTTCTATGGTAAGGATCGTACTTTGGAAATCAAGAAACCTTCTGACTTCAAGCAGGGCTTCTCTTGCGCCAAGTTTACCAACCTTCACGCAGACGGTTCTGCTACTCACGACTCTAAGTTCGTTGATATGGACGTTCCTTTCATGCGTGCAGCTGAGGCATGGCTTACTTATGCAGAGGCAGAGAAGCGTCTGGGTAACGACGGCGAATGTAAGATGGCTATTGACTATCTGAGAAATCGTGCTGGCAAATATACACAGCCTAAGTATTCTCTTAATGAAATCTGCGATGAGTGGGCTCGTGAGTTCTTCTACGAGGGTCGCCGTCGTATGGATTTGATTCGCTTCGGCAAATTCGGTGGCGATTCTGACTATACATGGGAATGGAAAGGTGGTAGCAAGGATGGTGGAACCATTGAGGCAAGCCGCAATGTTTATGGTATTCCAACCAAGGAGTGTGTTGCCAACAGCAACATCAAGCAAAATCCTGGTTACGGAGACTAATCACCTATCAATAACATAGTAAAAATTGAATAATATGAAAAAGTTATCAATATTAGCAACCTTATTTGTAGGTTTGTTTCTGACAGCTTCCTGCGACTCTGACAGAGACTCCAATCCAACACTTGAGCAGCCAAGCTCTTTCGTGTTGAACACACCTGCAATTGCAGATGCAACCTACGACTTGGATCACGCAACAACATTCAAGTTGACAACATCGCAACCAGATTATGGATACACAGCTGCAACAACCTATTACATTCAGGCATCACTCCATGCAGATATGTCTGACTACCTGGAAGTTTCAGCAACATCTCATAACGTAAACATAGAGACTAAAGCTTCTAAGTTGGCAAATGCTGTAACACAGCTGATGCTGAATGCTGGCAAGGAAGAGGCTGATTTCCCTCTTACAACACCAGTATACATCAGACTCCGTGCTTCATTGGGAAGCTCAAATGGCGAAGGTGAAGTTCTTTCAAATACAATCGAACTAAAGAATGTTCGCACTTCATTCTGTCTGCCTCCTGTAGAATTACCTACAACCATGTACGTAAAGGGTAGCTTCAACAACTGGAGCTGGGATGAGAAGAAGGTCATCAAGATGGTTCAGGTCAATGGAGCTGAGAACGAGTTCTGGCACTTGGTTTGGATCGATGGTGATGGTATCAAGTTCAACTATGAGGCCTCTGACTCAGAAGGTCAGTTGATGGGCTATGAGGGCTGCACTATCACTGGTGAGGCTGCAGGCGATATCATTGACAACAATGGCAACATTGCCAGCAACAACCCAGGATGGTATCTGCTCTATATCCAGACCGAGCTTGACAAACGAGACATTATCTATACAGTCAACGTATTGAGACCTCATGTATGGTTGATAGGTGATGTCATGGGTCAAGTTTGGGACGAAGAAAATCCTGCGGGCTTATTCACTGTACCTACAACTGCTGATGGCGAATTTGTTTCTCCTGCATTCCTCGGAGCTGGTGATATCCGTGCATATGTGAAGTTGCCAGGCACAGAATGGTGGAAGACTGAGTTCATCATCAACAAGGAAAAGGGCAAGGTAGACTACCGTGGCCTTGGCGGAGACCAGTATCGTGTATCTGCTACTGTTGGACAGAAGTTCTACATCAACTTCTCTAATGAGAACGCAAGAGTAGAATAAGATTATCAAAAATTGACCGTCTTCGAGTAACACCAAGACGGTCATACAAATCAAACTTTTAAAAGAAATAAAGTCATGAAAAAAATATTTCAATTAGTACTGCTACTTGGATTCATGGGCTTCACCTTAGCTTCATGTGATGAAGATTACAAGGACTGGGCGGGCGTACAGACCACTACTCCAGAAAGTGCAATTACCATACCTGGTTATCAGGCTACAGGAGTAAGTGCTATCGACTTGAAACAGGTAACAACCGACGACGTTACTATCTTCAACTTAAGTTCTGCTACATTGCCTGCAGGATTCGAGCTGAAAGATGTTCGTATTGAACTTAGCGCAGACGAAATAGCAACAACTACCATCAACACCACAAATGATGGTAAGGCAGAGAAGGTGGTACTTAAAAAATTTGTAGAAAAGAACTACGGTAAAGACCCTATTGCACGTTCATTCGTAGGTCATGTATTCGCAAGTGCTATAAAAGACGGTGAGGCTGTTCTTGTAGATGCTGGTAAGGTTGATGTTACTCTTACATCTCCTGGTCTTGTGTCAAGCTATAAGCTTGTCATCAATGACGGTGAGGCTGAATTCCCATTGGCAAACAATGGTTCTTCTTCATACGAGGATCCTAACTTCAAGGGCACTATTACCACTACTATCGACAACTCAACATGGCAGGTCGTAGCCGAGGATGGTGAGGTTCTCGCATCTGGAAAGATTGAGAATGTAGGCAAGTATATCTTCTCTGTAAATGTGAAGACAGATATGGCTGAGGTAAACAAGGCTCCATCATTCCTCTACATGAAGGGCGATGCTAACGGCTGGGATGGATATGATGTTCTTGAATGCGTCAACCAAGAAGGAACTCAATTCCGCGGTTTCATGTACCTCAACCAGAATGGTTTCAAGTTCTGTACTCAGAAAGACTGGAGTGGTACAAATTATGGTGAAGACTTCAAAACAGAAGGCAATCCGCCAAACATCACAATGACTGAGCCTGCAGGTTACTATCAGGTAGATGTAGACTTGTCTGCCAAAACTTACACATTGACTCCTATCACTACTATCGGTATTATCGGTTCTGCTGCTCCTAACGGATGGGATAGTGACGTAGATTTGACTTACAATGTGGAAGAGCGCTGCTGGGAAGTCAAGGACATTAAGCTGGAAGAAGGTGAATGTAAATTTCGTGCTAATGATGAATGGAAAATGCAGTGGGGATATGATGGTGAGAAGTTTGTCTTCTCAAACAATGCTCCTGCGGTACAGTTCATACCAGAAGCAGGTACATACGACATCAAGCTCTATGCTTGGATCACTGGCTATGCCAAGTGTGAATTTATCAAGAAGTAATCACCAAGACTTCAACAATAATCATTAGGCGGCTCTCTTATCGGGAGCCGCCTTTTTTATTGCTTTATTGCCCTCTTGCCAACCATTTCGCAAAAAAAGCGGTCGCTGACAAAGTAGCTACGTTGCGCAAATTACGCAATAATTATCGAGACTACCAAATATTTTCAAGTTTTTTAATAATTATCCCATGTTGTCAAACAAGTCATCCATTGTCAGTTGTACTTGTGCAATTGCTGAATGGGCATTGGGGCGGATACCGAATGTAGTTATTAGCGTAGGCAAGATGCCATGCCGAACACCTGTCTCTTCTACAAAATCAGCCATACGGGTGCGAATATGTAACTCTTCTTCCTTCGTAATCGTATAAGGAGATTGTGTATACTTAATCTCACAAAGATTGATGAGATGGTCTGCTCGTTCTATCAACAAGCCTATCTGTGCTGCTGGAGTAGAGCACTTGCGATTCTTCAGCCAAATCGGAGGAAAAACGCTCGATTTGGCTGTTGTTTGTTCATATTCTGCACCATCATTTGGTTGTTTAGAGATTTTGTTGTACTTTTGTTTAAGCTGTGCAAACGTTTGCACGCGATTTTCTTGATTTAAGTCAACTAAAACGAACATCTTTAGTAAGATTTGCATAATTTTGCATACAACACTAACAATCTATGAATGAGAAGACCATAATAACGATGAAAGATATAGCTCGCGAGTTAGGCGTGTCTATCGCTACGGTGAGCAGAGCTTTGAAGGACAGCCCTCGTATCAGTGCTGTCCAGAAAGAGCGTATACAGGCTTATGCCAGAGAGCATAACTTCTGTCCCAATGTCATAGGCGAAGCCCTTAGGTATAGTAAGGTGCAACCTATGAAGGTCATTGGTGTCATAGTTCCTGAGTTTGCTCATTATTATTTCTCTACAGTACTTTCAGGTATCGAGGAGGAGGCTCGTGCACGAGGTTATCGTGTGATGGTGGCGCAGAGTAACGAGCGATACGACAAGGAGGTAGCCATCTGTGAAGACTTCTATAAGAATAAGGTATGTGGCATCATTGTGTCACAAGCCAAAGATACCAAGCATTATGATCATTTTCAGCGTTTGATGAATAATGGTGTGCCTTTGGTGTTCTACGACAGAATCTGTACAGGAGTAAACTGTTCGAGAGTGGTGGTAGACGACTATATGGGTGCCTTTACAGCAGTGACCCATCTCATCGACTCGGGCTGCAAGAAGATAGCCTTCTATGGTTCGCCGATGAATCTGGAAATCTCCAAGAATAGATACAATGGTTATCATGACGCCTTGAAGAAACATGGTCTGGAAGAATTCCCCCCCTATGTGAAAATCTGCGACAACCGGGCAGAGGCAGAGGCTGTGACCCCCGAACTTCTGAATATGGAAGATCGCCCTGATGCTTTCTTTGCTGTGAACGATGATACGGCTATTGGTATTCTCTATACTGCTAAGCGTATGGGATTGAATGTGCCAGATGATATTAGTATCTGTGGTTTTACCAATGGTCAGCGAGCTAAGGCTTGCGACCCGATGCTTACTACGGTGGATCAACGAGGTTTTGCTGTTGGTGAGGAAGCTGTCAATATCCTTATTGACCAGGTGGAAGGCTCTATCCCGATGGAGGATGTAGAGAAGCGAGTGGTGAGAACCCGACTGGTGGTGCGTGGTACGACCCGATAAACGAAAACAATAAAACAAATATAATATGATGACAAAACCTAATCTAAGTTTCTGGAAGCTTTGGAATCTGAGCTTCGGATTCTTCGGGGTACAGATTGCCTACGCCCTTCAGAGCGCCAACATTTCCCGAATCTTTGCGACATTGGGTGCAGACCCACACAACTTGAGTTATTTCTGGATTCTCCCACCGCTGATGGGAATCTTGGTGCAACCTATTGTAGGTACGTTGAGTGACAAGACGTGGTGCCGTTTTGGCCGCCGTATTCCTTATCTCTTTGTGGGTGCTACGCTGGCAGTCTTGGTGATGTGTCTCTTGCCTAATGCTGGCTCCTTTGGTTTGACAGTGGGTGGAGCGATGATTTTTGGACTGATAGCCCTCATGTTTTTGGATACGAGCATCAATATGGCTATGCAACCCTTCAAGATGTTGGTGGGTGACATGGTGAACGAGGAGCAAAAGACCAAGGCTTACTCCATCCAGAGTTTCCTCTGTAATGCGGGTTCGATAGCTGGTTATATATTCCCCTTCCTCTTTGCATTCTTGGGCATCAAGAACTATGCCGAGAAGGGTGTCGTGCCCGACTCTGTAATCTGGTCGTTCTATGTGGGTGCTGCCATACTTATCCTCTGTGTCATCTATACCTCGATGAAAGTTAAGGAGTGGAATCCTCAGCAATATGCCATGTATAATGGTGTTAGTGAAGAGGCCGAGATGAAAGAAGAAGGCAAGTCAGACTGGATAAGTCTTCTGAAGAATGCACCTTCTACCTTCTGGAAAGTGGGTTTGGTACAATTCTTCTGCTGGGCTGGTTTCCTCTATCTATGGAACTATTCTACGGGTGCCATTGCTGAGACCGTATGGAATACTACCGATGCCAGTACCAAGGCATTCCAGGACGCTGGCGACTGGGTGGGCATCCTCTTTGCTGTGCAGGCCGTGGGCAGTGTGCTGTGGGTGGTAGTGCTTCCGCAGTTTAAGAGTTCAAAGATGGCTTATGCAGTCAGTTTGATTATCGGTGGTGTGGGCTTTGCCCTTATTCCTTTCTTGCACGACAAGTACTTGCAGTTCATTCCGTTCTTGATGATTGGTGCAGGATGGGCAGCCATGTTGGCAATGCCTTTCACCTTCGTTACCAATGCTTTGCAGGGTTATGGACACATGGGTGCTTACCTCGGACTCTTCAATGGAACTATCTGTATTCCTCAGATTGTGGCAGCCCTCTGTGGTGGACACGTGTTGTGGGCTATCGGTTCGCATCAGAGCGACATGATGATAGTGGCAGGTGTTTTATTGATATGTGGTGCGTTGTCGGTGACCATCATCAAGGATAAGCATGTTGTAGAAAAAGTATAATAAGCGCAACCGATTGCACAACTTTTTGATATTTTTTGTGCAAAAAGTTATTTGTGTGTAGAAAAAAAAATAGTAACTTCGCACCGTAATAACAATCTTATAAGCCTTATGGTATTTCATTTCAATATAGAATATAAAACGATTTATGGCGAAAATATTGTCTTAAATCTGAATGTGGACGATAAAGAAGTTCAATGTAAATTGGGCACAACAGATGGTCATCACTGGTCATGCGACTTAGAAATGGCCCCTAAGACCAAGAGCTGTACCTATTATTATAGTGTAGAACGTGATGGCAAGTGCTACAAGACGGAATGGTTGGTAGTGATGCATCGGCTGAATATTACTGCCGAGCGTGCCAATGATTATACCATCTACGATAGTTGGCACGATATACCCGAGGATTCCTATCTTTACAGTAGCGCTTTTACCGACTGTATCAATCATCAGCAGCCTGCTATGGTTAAGGATAACACCTTTGCCAAGACTATCAGACTCATTGTCCGTGCCCCACAGTTGAAGGCAGGAGAACGTTTGCTCATGGTAGGCTCAGATCCTCTTGTAGGAGCTTGGGACGTGAAGCGAGCTGTGCCTATGGTACAGCAGTCGTACAATGAGTGGACGGTGGACGTCAACGTAGAGGCTTTGGCTGTCAACTACTTGGAATTTAAGTTTGTAGCTCTGAACGACAAGAAAGGTACAGAAATATGGGAAACGGGTTACAATCGTAGTATAGAAATCCCAGAGATGAAGGGCGGAACGGTTATTTCTTATGAATTGGGACAATCGTTCTTAGAGCGCTGGAATCGCAAACTTGCAGGAACATTGGTTCCAGTATTCTCTCTACGTAGTAAGAAGAGTGCGGGTATTGGCGACTTCGGTGACCTGAAGAGTATGATAGACTTGGTGGCTAAGACTGGGCAGAAAGTACTGCAGCTGCTCCCTATCAATGATACGACTATCACCCACACATGGACAGATTCTTATCCCTATAGCTGTATCAGTGTGTTTGCCATCCATCCACAATATGCCGATCTGCAGGCTTTGCCCGAACTCGAGGATGCCAAGGCTCGTGCCGAGGCAGAGAAGACACGTGCGGAACTCAATGCTCTGCCCCAGATAGACTACGAAAAGGTTAATGACTTTAAAATAAAATACTTGCACCAAATCTTCAAACAGGAAGGTGAAAAGATGATGAAGAGTGCTGAATTCGTGGCATTCTTCCAGGAAACAGAACAATGGCTTGTGCCTTATGCACAATATTCTTACTTGCGAGATAAGAATGGCACAGCCGATTTTACCTTGTGGCCAGACCACAATACTTGGAATGAGAAAGACCGTAAGGCACTCTCTAACCCTAAGACGAAGGCATACAAAGAAGTGGAGTTCTTCTACTTCGTACAGTATGTACTGAACACACAGATGAAGGAAGCTCACGAGCATGCCATGGCTAAGGGGGTTATCTTGAAGGGTGACATTCCTATCGGAGTAAACCGTTATGGATGCGACGTGTGGATGGAGCCTAAGTACTTCAATCTCAATGGACAGGCAGGTGCTCCGCCAGACGATTTCTCTGTGAATGGTCAGAACTGGGGATTCCCAACCTACAACTGGCACGAGATGCTGAAGGATGACTGTCAGTGGTGGTTGCGTCGATTCCAAAACATGGCAAAGTTCTTTGATGCTTATCGCATCGACCATGTGTTGGGCTTCTTCCGTATATGGGAGATTCCTATCGACTCTGTACATGGACTACTCGGACAGTTTGCGCCAGCTATCGGTATGACAGCAGACGAGATTCGTGCGTATGGTCTTAACTTCCAAGAGGACAGGTTTACACGTCCGTTTATCACCGACTGGGTGCTCGACCGTATGTTCCATGATCGTGCTGATGAGGTGAAGAGCAAGTATCTCGACCGTCTGGATGATGAGCGCTATCAGATGAAGACAGCGGTGAACACCCAGCGAAAGGTAGAGGCACTCTTTGAAGGTGTGACCGACGAGAAGGAAATATGGTTGCGTGATGGACTCTATGCCCTGATTAGTGATGTGCTCTTTGTTCGCGACCATCGCAACCCAGGATTGTTCCACCCACGCATCTCTGCACAGTTCGACTTCATTTTCGAGTCACTTTGGGACAATGATAAAGCTGCATTCAATCGTCTTTATAATGATTACTTCTATCGTCGCAACAACCAGTTCTGGTATGAGGAGGCTATGAAGAAGTTGCCTAAGTTGGTTCAGGCCACTCGCATGTTGGTTTGTGCAGAAGACCTCGGTATGGTACCCGACTGTGTGCCATGGGTGATGAACGAGTTGAAGATGTTGGGTCTTGAGTTGCAGAGTATGCCTAAGGACCCCAGCGTGAAGTTTGGACATCTGAGTCGCAACCCTTATCGCTCGGTATGTACCATTTCCAGCCACGATATGCCTACGTTGCGTCAGTGGTGGGATGAGAACATACAGCGCACACAGGAGTATTACAACACCATGCTCTATCGTCAGGGACCTGCCCCTCATCCGCTGCCAGGATGGCTTGCACAAGACATCATCTCACGCCATCTCACATCGCCATCTATGCTTTGTGTATTGAGCATTCAGGACTGGTTGGCTATCAATGAGCATCTGCGTCTGCCTGACGCCAATGCCGAGCGTATCAATATCCCTGCCAATCCTAAGCATTATTGGCGTTATCGCATGCATCTTTGCATAGAAGATTTGGCTGCTAATAAGGAATTTATGGATAGTGTGACATGGCTTGTTGCACAGTCTGGAAGGAATTAATGCAAACGTTTGCATAAATATCTAAAGAAAAATACCCTCCATATTTTTGGAGGGTATTTTTGCTTTTTGTAAATTTGCAATGTGTATGGTAACGACTAACAAGAACCGAAAAATAATAACTGAATGATATGAAGAAACTGAATGTTTTAGTAGTAGGTCTGTTGTTGCCGCTTTTGGCAGCGGCACAGACCGTTAAGTCGCCAAATGGTAATGTATCGGTAACCTTTTCGCTGACAGGCAATGGACAACCCACCTATGAGATGAGTTATAAAGGAAAGACTGTATGCAAGCCTTCGCATCTCGGACTGGAACTGGCTAAAGACAAGCATGCCAGCAAGGGAATGGAAGAAACAAACCTGATGGAAGGATTTACAGAAACAGGTAGCAAGACCTCTTCTTTTGATGAGACTTGGAAGCCTGTATGGGGTGAGACTGCTACCATCCGAAATCATTATAACGAGATGGAGGTAAACTTGAACCAGGCTTCTTCTAATCGTAACATCACCATTCGATTCCGCGTGTATGACTATGGTATGGGTTTGCGCTATGAGTTTCCACAGCAGGAAAGCCTTAACTATTTTGTAATTCAGGAAGAGCATACCCAGTTTGCTATGACAGACAATCACACTGCCTACTGGATTCCTGGCGACTACGACACTCAGGAGTATGAATATCAAATCACGCCTCTTACAGGCATCCGTCCTGTAATAGCTAAAAATCGCGAAGCTTATAAGAGTAACTCGTCTACCACGGTGTTCTCTGATACAGGTGTTCAGACCTCGCTGCAGATGAAGACCAAGGACGGACTTTATATCAATATCCACGAAGCTGCCTGTCTGGATTATCCTACGATGCACCTCAACCTCGACGAAAAGACACTGACCTTTGAGTCATGGCTTACTCCCGATGCAGTGGGCAGAAAGGGATTTATACAGACTCCATTCAATACGCCATGGCGTACTGTTCTGGTGAGTGATGATGCACGCGATATGCTTTCGTGCAAGCTGACACTCAACCTCAATGAGCCTTGCAAGATAGAGGATACTTCATGGATTCATCCTACCAAGTACTGTGGTGTGTGGTGGAACATGATTGTAGGTACCAAGACATGGAGTTATACCAACGACCTGCCTTCTGTTCGTCTTGGTGCTACCGATTATAGTAAGTGCAAGCCTAATGGCACACATGGAGCTACCAATGAAGAGGTGAAGCGTTATATCGACTTTGCTGCCAAGAATGGTTTGCAGGAAGTATTGGTAGAGGGATGGAATGAAGGATGGGAAGACTGGTTCGGTCATCAGAAGCTGGATGTCTTCGACTTCGTAACACCTTATCCAGACTTTGATATCAAGATGCTCAACGACTATGCTCATTCCAAGGGCGTGAAGCTGATGATGCACCATGAGACCTCTTCTGCTGCTCTCAACTACGAGCGCCACATGGAGGATGCCTTCAATCTGATGAATAAATATGGCTATGATGCCGTGAAGACCGGTTATGTGGGCGATATTATTCCACGAGGTGAGTATCACTACAGCCAGTTGATGAATAACCACTACCAGCGTGTCATCGAGACAGCTGCCAAGCATCACATCATGGTGAATGCGCACGAGGCAACGCGTCCTACGGGTATTTGTCGCACATGGCCTAACTTAGTAGGCAACGAGAGCGCACGAGGTACAGAGTATGAGGCTTTTGGGGGAAGCGTTAGTTATCACACTGTGATGTTGCCTTTCACCCGTCTGCAGGGAGGACCTATGGACTATACTCCTGGTATCTTTGAAACCAAACTATCGGAATGGAGCAACAATCCAAGTTATGTTCATACAACCCTCGCAGGTCAGTTATCGCTCTATCTCGTGATGTATAGTCCGTTGCAGATGGCTGCCGACCTTCCCGAACATTATGAGAAGTATGACGATGCCTTCCAGTTTATCCGTGATGTGGCTTGCGACTGGGATGACTCTAAGTATCTGGAGGCAGAACCTGCCCAGTATATTACTGTAGCTCGCAAGGCAAAGGGAACAGACAACTGGTTTGTAGGTGGTAAGACCGATGCAGCCCGCACTGCTGTGGTGAAGCTCGACTTCCTGGATAAGGGTAAGAAGTATGCTTGTGCTATCTATCAAGACGGCAAGAATGCCGACTACGAGAAGAATCCTAAATCGTACCAGATTATTCACAAGACTGTGAAGAAGGGTGATGTCTTGAAGATTAACGAAGCACGTGGTGGCGGTTTCGCTATCTCACTGCTTGCCAAATAAGAGTTAGATAGGCGGAAATAAGGATGCTGAAACTTCTGAATTTCCGCCCAACTGCCAAGGTGGAATTAAATACGCTCAAAATGAACGTACTTAATTCTGCCTATTATTGCATAAAATAATCAAAAACGACTCCTTTTATGCAGAAAAAACTGCAAACGACTACTTAAAAGGGGAAATGATGAAATATTTATACGTAAAAAAAGAATAAAAATCTGCGGATTTTTTTTAACTAACTAACACTTAATTAACCGCATGAGAATAGAAAAACTAATAATTGCAGCATTGACGGCTACTATATTACCTACTTCATTGAATGCGCAGCAGACATTCAATGAGATGATGTATTCCAAGGAGAAAACCATGTTTGTACTCAATGCCCCAACAGCAGGCAAGTCTTCTGTTACCATCCGTCTTTATAAGAACGGACAAGGGGGTAAGGCTTACAAGACGCTGAAAATGAAAAAAATGGGAGATGAGCGATGGGAGGCTACCGTGAAGGGCGACCTGAAGGGTAAGTTCTATACCTTTGATATCGGTAAGGGTGAAACGCCTGGAACCTTCGCCAAGGCTGTAGGCGTCAACGGAAACCGTGGTGCTATCGTTGATATGTATGACACCGACCCCGTGGGATGGAACGAGGATGTGCGCCCTGCCATCCAGTCGCCTGCCGACTTGGTGATTTACGAACTTCACATGCGTGACTTCTCTGTGTCGCCCACCTCTGGGCTGAAGTATCAAGGCAAGTATTTAGCACTGACAGAGCCTAAGGCTATCGAATATCTCAAGAAGTTGGGTATCAATGCCATACATTTCCAACCCTTGTTTGACTTTGCTTCTGTCGACGAGACTCGTCTGAATACACCGCAATTTAACTGGGGCTATGACCCTAAGAACTATAATGTGCCGGAAGGCAGTTACAGCACCGACCCTTATGATCCCAGAACCCGCATCAAGGAGTTCAAGGAGATGGTGATGGCATTGCACAAGGCTGGCATCCGGGTCATCTTCGATGCCGTGTATAACCATACCTTTGACATCAACGGCAGCAACTTCCAGCGTACTTATCCCGATTATTACTATCGCAAGACCAAGGAAGGCAAGTATAGCGATGGTTCTGGCTGCGGCAACGAGACCGCATCAGAAAAGCCTTTGATGCGCCAGTTTATGCTGGAGAGCGTGAAGTACTGGATTGATGAATTCCATATCGATGGTTTCCGCTTCGACCTGATGGGTGTTCACGACATAGAGACCATGCAGGCAATCCGTGAGATGGTAAACCGCATCGATCCAAGCATTTATATCTATGGTGAAGGATGGAGTGCAGGCAGCTGTGCTTATCCTACGGAGAAACTCGCTATGAAGGCGAATACCCATCAATTAAATGGTATTGGTGCCTTTAGCGATGATATGCGCGATGCCCTTCGTGGTCCTTTCTCTGATAACACCAAGGGTGCTTTCTTAGCAGGAATACCTGGTGAGGAAGAGAGCCTGAAGTTTGGTATCGTGGGTGGTATTGCTCATCCACAGGTAGACATGAGTCAGGTCAATTACGATAAGAAACCTTGGACTTTAGAGCCTACACAGCAGATCAGCTATGTGAGCTGCCATGACGATATGTGCCTTGTAGACCGTCTGAAGGCGAGTGTGCCTGGTATTCAAGATGATAAGAAGTCGGAAAGCGAGCGTATGGCAGAGTTGATACGTCTCGACTTGTTGGCTCAGACTGCTGTCTTTACTTCGCAGGGTGTACCTTTCATCTTAGCTGGCGAAGAGATGTTGCGCGACAAGAAAGGTGTACACAACAGTTATTGTTCACCCGATAGTATCAATGAATTTAACTGGGATAATCTGAAGAAATATCCACAAGTATTTGAGTATTATCGCAACTTGATTCAGCTTCGCAAGAATCATCCAGCTTTCCGATTGGCTAAGGCTGAGGCTGTAAGAAGCCATCTGGAGTTCTTGCCAACCGGTAATGCCGCAGAAAAGGAAGGTTGCTTAGTAGCTTTCAGACTCAAGGAGTTAGAAGGCATAGATAGTTGGAAAAACATCATTGTCATCTTCAATGCCAACAAGGAGTCAAAGACCGTTGCTATACCCGAGGGTGAATATCATGTGGCTTGCTGCAATGGTGTTATCAATGAGGAGGGCATCGGAATGCCTGTAGTGGGCCATGAGACCTTGGTGGATGCACAATCTGCCTTGATTCTGTATCAGAAATAACAGGTGATATATCTTAAAACTTAAAACATATAACTATAATGAAAAAGAAATTAGTTTCATTCATGTTGCTTATGGGTAGCGTAATGAGTATGTCGGCGGCTGTCAATGTGAGCCGTATAGAACCAGCCGACTGGTTTGTGGGCATGAAAGATGCCTCGTTGCAGTTGATGGTGTATGGTAAAGACATCAAGAGTGCAGAGGTAACAGTAGATTATCCTGGTGTGAGCGTGGACAGCATTGCTCGCTTAGAGTCACCCAACTATCTGTTGGTTTATCTTAATCTGAAGGATGCCAAGGCTGGCGTGATGACTCTTAACTTCAAGCAGGGCAAGCAGAGCAAGAAGGTGAAGTATCAGTTGAAAGACCGTGAGATGGCAGGCGATAAGCGCATCGGTTTCTCTAATGAGGATGTGCTCTATATGTTGATGCCCGACCGTTTTGCTAATGGTAATCCTAAGAATGATGCCATCAAGACTATGCGCGATAAGACTTGCGACCGAAATGCTCCCAGTCTGCGTCATGGAGGTGACTTGGAGGGAATCCGCCAACACTTGGATTACTTCAACCAGTTGGGTGTCACTGCTTTGTGGTTTACTCCCGTCTTAGAAAACGATAGTCCAAGCAACGGCAAGCATAGCACCTATCATGGTTATGCTACTACCGATTATTATAAGGTAGATCCACGCTTCGGTACCAATGCTGAGTATAAGCAGTTGATTGCTGAGGCCCATCAGAAAGGACTGAAGGTGGTGATGGATATGATCTTCAACCATTGTGGTTTTGAGCATCCTTGGGTGGCAGATATGCCATCGAGAGACTGGTTTAACTGTCCAGAATGGCTTTTGCCAGAGTATCAGACTCCTGAACATGTAAAGAAGATAGCTACTGTAGATGGAGCAAGATCTGTTAATGATATGTATCGCCAGACCAGCTACAAGTTGACACCTGTCCTCGACCCATATGCCAGCAAAATAGATATGGCAGAGACTGTTGACGGATGGTTTGTACCATCTATGCCCGACCTCAACCAGCGTAACCCTCATGTTATCAAGTATCTCATCCAGAACAGTGAATGGTGGATAGAGACCGTAGGGATTGATGGTATTCGTATGGACACCTATCCTTATGCCAATCGTGACGCAATGGCATTGTGGATGAAGACCCTCAACAATGAATATCCTAACTTCAATACCGTAGGTGAGACTTGGGTTACTGAGCCTGCCTATACCGCTGCATGGCAGAAAGACAGCAAGCTCTCAGAAAAGAACAGTTATCTGCCAACCGTCATGGACTTCGCCTTCTTCGACCGTATCAACAGTGCGAAGAACGAGGAGACTGATGACTGGTGGAACGGAATGAACCGTCTCTATAATGTGTTCTGCTACGATTATCTCTATCCTAACCCAAAGAGCGTGATGGCATTCATTGAGAATCACGATACCGACAGATTCCTCGGCGAGGGCAAGGATACCGTGGCATTGAAGCAGGCTTTGGCGCTTTTGCTTACCATCAACCGTACACCGCAGCTCTATTATGGTACAGAAGTGTTGATGAATGGCACCAAGAGTGTAACCGACGGCAACGTGCGTAAAGACTTCCCTGGTGGATGGGCTGGCGACAAGCATAATGCCTTCACCGAAGAAGGAAGAACCCAGGCAGAGAACCAGATGTTCCAGTGGCTCAGCAACTTGCTGCATTGGCGTCAGGGTAACAAGGTGATTACAGAAGGCAAGCAGACTCAGTTCTGTCCTTATAAGGGTGTATATGTCATCGCTCGTCAGTATAAGGGCAAAACAGTCATGACTATCATCAATGGCAAGAAAGAAGCCAATGAGTTGGATGTGACCCGCTATGCAGAGATTATCGGTTCGAATGAAAAGGCCACCGATGTAACAAATGGTCGTACTGTTCTTATCAATAAGAACGTGAAGCTTCGTCCACGTCAGGCTATGATACTTGAATTTTGATAAATTGAACTTTCGCAGGTGTTAGAAGTTATAGATATCAGAATAATGCAATAGGCTTCATTGACTGTCGAAGCCGCTTCCATATTTCGAGGCTTTTTTATTGTCAAGTTTATGCTTTGGTAAAAAGTTTTTATAGGGGGCTGAGTAGTTACCTTCTAAACCCTGCGAAAGTTCAATAATTATTTAAGATTGTTTGTTTCTTATTATAGTTTTTATTAACTTTGCAAACGGTAAGAAAGCAAGAGGCTTTCACGTACATATTAAAAACTATAATAAGAAACAATGATTTTAAAACAACTCCGACAGTTGCGATTAGTTGTGGCTTTGCTGATTCTTTGGGCTTGCAGCTCAGTGGCAAAGGCACAGACCAACGCTCAGATTTTGTATGATTTCGGTTCCGACCGTAAGTTTGTCACCCTTACCCTTGAAATGTTCAAGCAGGACAAGTGGGGTAGTACTTATTTCTTCGTAGACCACGACTTCAACTACGACAAAATGGTCGTGGGCGAGAAGAATATTGCTCAAGGAGGAACCTATACGGAAATTTCGCGTGCACTCAATTTCTGGCAGGAGTCTCCACTGAAAAACTGGAGCCTTCATGTGGAATATAATGGTGGTATAACTAAAAACTATCCCATCAACAATGCGTGGCTCTTTGGTGTGGAATACCTCTTACATGACAAAACATACAAAAATACATTGACTTTAGAGGCTCTTTACAAGACCATTCGTCAGACAGATCAGAATGTGCCAATGCAGTTTACAGCTGTATGGACTTGTAATGATATTTTCGGTGTCAAGGGCTTGAAATTTGATGGCTTTGCCGATTTTTGGTGGGAGACTCATGCTGTCGACTATCAAGAGGATGGCTCTGCCTCTACTAAGCATACGGTCTTCATCACCGAACCTCAGCTGTGGTATAATGTCGGTCAGCACTTTGGCTGCGAGAACCTCAGTGTGGGTGGCGAGGTAGAGTTGAGCAACAACTTCGGTTCTACTGGTGGCTTCAAGTGTCGTCCCTGCTTAGGTGTGAAGTGGGATTTTTAGTAAGTTGTAATAATAATAATCTGTTGTCATGAATAGAGTCTATTGTTTATTGGTTTGTCTGTTTTGTGCTTGTCAGGTTTCTTTATGCAAGGAACTCGATGAGAAAGTTCTTTTTGAGGAACTTGATCAACTGCTTGCACAGCAGCAAGAACTGACCCAAGAGAAAGAGCGCAAGATAAAGATCATCAAGGAGGGATTATCTGTACCTTCTATCACCTTGGAGCAGGAATATGCCATCAACAATAGACTCTATGATGAATACCTGGCTTTCAAGTACGATTCTGCATACAAGTATGTGAATCGGAACTTTATCATTGCCAAGCAGTTGAACAATAAGAAACTGTATACCGAGAGTACCTTCAATTTGGTACATATACTTTCTGTGGCTGGACTTTTTGATCATGCCTACGTGCTGATAGACAGCATCGACGTTCGAGAGTTGAGTGGACAGGACTTGCAGGATTATTATCAGACCTACAGCGATCTGGTGTTGTTCAGTACAGAGTTTTCGGTGGGAACAGATTTCTATTCGGACAACTTGAGTAAGATATTGTTCTATCGTAAAAAACTCCGTGAGTATATCCTTGATAAGAACTCTTTGTCGGCAGTATGCAATCAAGCTGACCTTCTGGCATGGAATGGAGAAGACCGAAAGGCACTGACGGTATTGCAGAAATACGTAGAAAAACATCCCGATCTTGATGGGCGTGCCTATAGTATCATATACAGTACAATGGCGTTTTTTTATTCTAAGGTGGGCGATCGGCAGATGCGTAAGAAGTGCCTTCTGTTGAGTGCTATCAGTGATGTGAAATGCTGTATTCGTGAGAATACCTCGATTCGTGAGTTGGCTTCTGTCCTTTTTGATGAAGGAGAGTTTGACAGAGCCTATAAGTATCTGAATGCTTCGGTACAGGATGCCAACTTCTATGGCACTCGACTCCGCAATGCGCAGGTGGCACAATTTGTTCCAAAAATTATCGAGAAATATTATCAAACCAATAATTATTATCGCAGGTTTCTTCTTTTTTCTATTGTTGTCATCACCAGCGTGGCAATTCTCTTGGTTGTGGCTTTGATATTCATGCGCCGTTACCTCTGTCGTTATCGCGACGAGAAAGAAAAGGTAGAACTTGCCAATGAAAAACTCAATAATTATTTGGGGCAGCTGGAGAAAACCAATGTTTTGCTGAAGCAACATGGAGCCATCAAAGAACAGTATATTGGTCGTTTCATGGAACTTGTTTCTGTGGTTATCGTGAGAGGTGAAGAACAGCGTAAGCTTGCCAACCGACTGGCGCGTGAGCATAAGTTGGAGGAACTCTTCGCTTTGTTGAAGAGTAGTGACTTTGTTTCAGAGAATAATAAACTCTTTAATACCAATTTCGATGAAGCCTTTCTGAATATTTACCCCGACTTTGTGGAGAAGGTGAATGTGATGTTGCTGCCCGAGTATCAGTATCCTGTAGATAGAAGGTCTTTGAATACGGAGTTGCGAATCTTGGCTATCATTCGTTTGGGTATTCAAGACAATCAAAAGATAGCCAGCATTCTCCAGTCAAGCATTACGACCATCTATACGTATCGGAGCAAGTTGAAGGGGCGCTCTATATATAAGAATGATTTCGAGAAAAGGGTGATGGAGATAGGTGCGTAACCCATCTTTCATGGAAAACATGCAGAAAAAGGTTTTGTGGATATTTAGATATTCATATAGATGTGTTTTTGTTAACTTATTGAATATAAGGATTGTAACGTTTTTATAGCTTTAGATTTTTGTTTGTACCTATTGATTGCGAAGAAAAAAGTATCTATCTTTGCCGTTGTGTATAAACCTAATCAAATTAAGCAATGAACAATCGTTATATTCTCTTACTATTAACTATGATGCTTTGCGGATTTACCCATGCCGCAAAGGTTTTGACCCAATCTCCTGATGGCGGTTTGGCTGTTACTTTCCAAATTAACAAAGGTATACCTTATTATAAGGTGTCTTGGCAGAAAGAGGAGGTCTTGTCGCTTTCTCGAATGGGTTATGTCTTGGCCGATGGTGCTTTGGACGAAGATTTTAAGGTAGTGGGTGTAAAAAGAAACTCGCATGATGCGAAGTGGCACGAACTGTATGGTGAGGAAGACTCTGTTCGCAGTCACTATAACGAAACCACCATCATGCTTCAGCAAACCCGTGGACTGAAACGAAAGTTGAATATCGTTTTTAGAGTTTTCAACGATGGTATAGGATTCCGTTATGTTATTCCTCAGCAGTCTGGACTTCATAAAATAGCCATCAGCGAAGAGCAAACCCAGTTTAATCTTTCTCACGATGCTCCTGCATGGTCTATTTCGCTCAATCATATAGAATATTATGAAGGCAAGTATGAGAAATCGCTGATAAGTCAGAAGGATACCGTCTGCACGCCACTTACCATAGAGTATTCTCCTCGTTTATATATGGCTATACATGAAGCCGCCCTTGAGGATTATGCCACATTGAATCTCACTCCAAGAGGAAATCATTTGGTTGCAGCTCTTACCCCATGGAGTGATGGTATGAAGGTGTATGGCGAGAATCGTCTACAGTCGCCTTGGCGCACTATTATCTTCTCTCCCACAGCAGCGGGATTGATTACCAATCGCGTGATGCTCAACCTGAACGAACCTTGTAAAATAGAAGATACCTCCTGGATAGAGCCTGGACGATATATCGGAATATGGTGGAGTATCCATCAGAAAAAGAATACCTGGGAGATGGGTCCACATCATGGCGCCACCACAGAGAATGTGAAGCGATATATAGATTTTGCCGCCAAACATGGATTCTCTGGTGTTCTCTCAGAAGGATGGAATCCAGGTTGGGGAAAAGGCGAGAAGGTAACCTATCTGAAGGCTTACCCCGACTTTGACATAGAAGAAGTAAACCGTTATGCCCAGCAGAAGGGTGTGAGATGGATAGGACATATGGAGTCATGGGGACAAGGCAAGTTGATAGAAAAAGAGATGGAACAAGCCTTCGCCTGGTATCACAGTATGGGTGTTAATGCCGTAAAGACTGGTTATGTAGGCAGGTTGATGGACGGAGTAGAGAAGCCCAGTTCTCAATATGGCATACGTCATTATCGCAAGGTAATAGAATGTGCAGCCAAGCATCAGATCATGATAGATAATCATGAGCCAGCTATGCCTACGGGTATTTGCAGAACCTATCCCAACCTGATGACGCAAGAAGGAGTGCGTGGACAGGAGTATAATGCTTGGGACGTGAAAGGTGGTAATTTGCCAGAACATACGGTAACGATACCATTCACTCGTTGTTTGGCAGGTCCTATCGACTTCACACCAGCCATATTCAATTTCAAGGAAGTGGTGAAGGGGACTCGTCCACATTCCACTTTGGCCAAGCAGTTGGCAGAATTTGTGGTGCTCTATAGCCCACTTCAGATGGCTGCCGATGCCATAGAGAACTACGAGGGTCAGCCTGCCCTTACCTTTATAGAAAGTTGTCCTACCACATGGAGCAAAACGATAATACCCCATGGCGAGATAGGTCAGTATATCACCGTTTGTCGTAAGGAGCGTGGAGGTAATCGTTGGTTTGTAGGCTCTATGACCAATGCCGACAGTCGCACTCTCGATGTAAAGCTCGATTTCTTGGACAAGGGAAAGGTATATCGAGCCGTCATCTATGAAGATGGTGCAGATGCTGACTTTGAAACCAATCCTTATCCCATGCATATCCGCCAGATAGAAGTGAAAGCCGATGATACCTTGCATCTGAAGCTTGCTCGAAGTGGTGGTGCTGCTATTCGTATAGAGGAGATATAAAAGTGCTAATGACAAAATGGCTCCTTATTGTAGCTGTGTTGCTGCTCCCCTTTGGGGGCAGCAACATGTTGAAGGCCAGCGGAGTGACCAATGTCTTAGGAGCTACAGCCGCTGGCACAGATTATGTGTCTGTTATCAATGCCAAGACTTATGGCTCTGGGCATCAAGTGATTTATGAGATGAATGTTGGTTCATTCTCGGCCGAAGGAACATTTGTGGCAGCTCAGCAAAAACTCAGCCAGCTCAAAATGGTAGGCATTGACATCATTTGGCTCATGCCTGTTTATCCTCGTGATGGTGGATTGAATAGTCCTTATGCTGCAGTAGATTTCAAGCAAGTGAATCCTTCTTATGGAACCATTGCCGACTTCAAGAACTTTGTTGCTGCAGCCCATCGTTTGGGAATGAAAGTATGGCTCGACTGGGTGCCAAACCACACAGCCACCATTGCCACATGGGTAAAAACTCATCCAGAGTATTACAAGAAGAGTAATGGAGTAATGGTTCATCCTAACAATTATGGTGATGTTTATCAGCTTGATTACACTAACCCAGCTCTTGTTGAGGCTATGAACGATTGCTTGAAGTTCTGGATAGACCAGGTGGATATCGATGGTTATCGTTGCGACTATATCAGCAGTCCTGAAATTCCTGCAAGTTATTGGACAAGCACCATTCCGATGCTCAAGAGCTATAAGGCCGGCAAGGAAATCGTGATGCTTGGAGAATCCGATTTTACTGATAAGAACAACGAAAGACTCAAGACCGTGGGATTCGACTACGACTACGCCTGGGGATTTCAAACCAAACTTGCAGGCTATGGTGCCAATAACACTTATGCAAATCCGCTGAAGATATATGCCCAAAACTTGATAAAAGATTCTAAGACGATGAATGTGTCGCGTATGGTTTATCTTACCAATCACGACCAGAACTGGAACGAGAAGGCTAAGACTTTGTCAGCGAAGTATGGCAACAACCGTTATCTGTTGACCGTTTATGTATCTACGATATGGGGAATGCCCCTCGTATACAATGGACAAGAGATAGGTGGAGACCAGGCTTTAAGCTATTTTACAGATACTAAAATCGATTGGTCGGCAGTGGATTACAAAATGTATAACACCATTCGCACCCTCTCTGCCATCAAGCATACCCAACAGGCGTTATTCGACTCATCAGTACCTGCGGAAAATGCAGATGTCAGTTTCCTCACCACCAATGACAATCAGGTTCTTGCTTATAAGCGAGTGGCTGGCAACAGCGAGGTGCTGGTAGTACTCAATACGGCTGCTACTGCCAAGAAAGTTTCACTCTCTGACATTCAAGGCGAATATAGCCTCTGGTTGGATAGTGAAACAATAGAGAAAGGTGTGAGCCGTCATAACGAAACTTTCACTGGAACTTTTAGCAAGACAATTCCTGCCAAGGGATACTTGGTATATGTCAAGGGAAGTTATTCTGAGGAAGAGATATCTTCAGGCATCGACCCTGTGCATGCAGATTCAAGAGTGAATAATGATACGCATTATTACAATCTGAATGGGATGGTGGTAGATCGTTTTTCGGATAGTGGCATCCTGATACATCATGGAAAAAAATATATAGCAAAAAAATAAATAGTTTAATTTTTAGTTAACATTTGTATGTGAAAACTAATAGAATGCACGGCTGTTGTGAAACAGTCGTGCATTTACTTTTAAAACGTAGTTATGGAAAACGCATTTATGACTGCAACAGGCGAATGAAGATGAGAGCTCCCTGGATGTTGAATGGAATCTTTGGCACCACTGATAGAAACAGGATGCTACCTTAGCTAAAAAAAGGATGAGGGCTTGGATATTCGTCAGAAAAAGCGTATCTTTGCGTCATGTAATTGTGGGTTGAGAGTCCTTATATAAAGAAAATAGTAAACGCAAGGAGTAAACAAAACAATGGAAATCATGATTATCATCGCCCTCATCATTGGCATCTTCGTGGGCTTCTTTCTTGGCAAACTGATGGTGGCAAAGACAACAAGCGAGGAGAAAACACAGCTTGTGGCAAGAGCTCAGGTGTTGGCTGCAGAGATGGAACAGGTTAAGAGCCAAATCGAACAAGTGCGCCAACAGGCAGAGAAGGAGAAAGAAGGTTTGCGCCAGCAGGCAGAGAGAGAAAAAGAAAATATGAAGGAACATCATGACATCATTCTGAAAAATGAGCGAGGGCATCATGCTGATGAGCTGCAGGCTTTGAAGGAAGCGCATGCTTCGGAGATGCTGTCGCTGAAAGGACAGATGGAGAACGAACGCCAGTATGCTGCCAAACTGCGTGCCGAGAGCGACCAGCAATGGGCGCAGAAGATGGAAACGCTAAAGCAAGACATGCAGCGCATGAATGCAGAACATCAGAAGACGGCTGCAGAACAGTTGGCTGCCAAGCAGTCTGCTTTGCAAGAGAACAACCGTCTGCAGATGGATGAACTTCTGAAACCTATCAAAGAGCAGTTTGCCGACTTTAAGAAATCAGTAGAGGAGAGCAAGACGCAGAACGAGGTGAACAAGAAAGAACTGCAGAACACCTTTGAAGCTACAATGAAACTCTTTCAGCAGGAACAGCAGCAAGCTGTGTCGTTGCTCAAGGAGCAGACGACGAAGATAGGTTCGGATGCTGCCAACCTCACTCGTGCGCTGAAGGGCGATAGTAAGATGCAAGGTGATTGGGGCGAAATGGTACTTGAAACCATTCTTGAGAACAGTGGATTACGTAAGGATGAGGAATTCTTCATCCAGGAAAATACGAAAGACGAGGATGGCAACAACTTCCGCCCTGATGTCATCGTGAGGTTCCCAGAAGGCAGAAGTGTAGTCATCGACTCGAAGGTTTCGCTTACAGCCTATTCGGATGCTGTGGCTTCTGAGAATGACGATGAGCGCGAACGCCTCATGAAACTGCATGCCCAGAGTGTGCGTCGGCATATTGATGAATTGGCAGAGAAGGATTATTCCAAACTGGTGGAAGATGCTATCGGCTTTGTGTTGATGTTTATACCCAATGAGACGAGCTACATGGCTGCTATGAAGCAACAGCCCGACTTGAGTCGCTATGCTTACCAAAAGAAGATAATCATTATCTCTCCCAGCAACCTGCTGATGGCGCTCCAGTTGGCTTACAACTTGTGGCAGTACGATAGACAGAATAAGAATGTGGAGAAAATCGTGAAGACGGCTGCCGACCTATATGATAAGGTGGCAGGCTTTGAGGAAACCTTTATGGGTGTGGGCGATTTGATTGTGCGTCTCTCTGGCTCTTTTGATAAGGCTAAAAAGCAACTCTACGATGGCACTGGTAACGTGATGAGAAGGGTAGAGAGCCTGAAGAAACTCGGTGTTACGCCCAAGAAGCATATCAAAGAGCTTTGCGATGAATAATTTTAAAGGTAAAAAGGTAAAAAGGTAAAAAAGTAAAAGAGTAAAAAGGTAAAAAAACGCACCGCTTTTATGTTTTGTCAAGAATGAGAGAATACGGTCTTTTCTCTTATTCTTGACATAATACTTGATGACTGTTTCTTGCAATTCTTATACAATCAATCTGTTCTTGAATAACCAATCTGTTCTTGAATAACCAATCGGATTCTTGCCAACTCGGTTTATCCTTGAAAAAAGAAAGTTGTCTGATTCTTAAATAGAGAGATGCTTATTGCAAGGAGAATTCTTCTACGGCTTTGACAAGTGAGTCTTTTCCGTTGAAGAGATAGAAATCAACACGAACCACGTGGTTGATATCGGCACAACCCTTTACCTTGACGTGGCGAGTCTTGCCGTATTCAAAGGTGTCGCGTCGTGAAGGATAAGAAACCAGTTGCAGTTTCTCCTTTGAAGACCCACTTCCGATGTAGTATATTCCCACACTGTCTATAATGGCTTTCAGAGCCGCTATGCGTGCCATTTTCTTGGCATGAAGACCTGTCGTATCTTCTGGATAGAACTCGCTGGCAGCTACAGTGTCGCCGTCGTTCTGTGAAGGCGCAAATTTGCAGCTTGTAGTAGTGGAGAGGGAAGTGGTAGCAGCAATGACAAAGGCTGCAAAATATAATAGCTTTTTCATTCCTTCGTGGATATGTTGATTGTTTGTTCAGTTTCTGATAAGTAAAATTTCGATTAATATAGCAACAGCAATCCTGCGAAAGCAGAGTAACATATCATGCGGATGGGGTTGATGCCCACATACTTGACACCAAAGAAGGTGGAAAGGAAGAGCGCGATAGAGATGTAGAATCGCCAGGGATCGGCAGGAGATGAGAAATTTTCTTGGTTCATCAAGAGCAAGGCGGCAGCACCTACAAGTCCTACGATGGCAGGGCGAAGTCCGATGAAAATACTCTGTACGGCAGTTGTGTTCATATATTTGTACAGCATCTTGCTGATAAGAATCATCAAAATCAAAGAGGGAAGAATCAAGGCAAAGGTTGCCACGGCGCTTCCCAGTACGGCCATAGCTCCGCTCATATTCGCATTGTGAACGGCCGTGTAGCCACAATATGTGGCAGCGTTGATACCTATGGGGCCTGGTGTCATTTGCGAAATCGCCACGACATCCGTAAACTCTTGCATCGTCATCCAGTGATATTGTCTCACCACCTGTCCCTGTATGAGGGAAATCATGGAGTAGCCACCTCCGAATCCGAAGATGCCTATCTGAAAGAAAACGATGAAAAGTTGAAGAAAAATCATCATTATGTTTTAAGCTATTTACTTTTTTACCTTTTTACCCTTTTACCTTTACTCCGTGGGCAATATAAATTTGCCATAGATATATCCTCCCACAGCAGCAGCGATGACAATCCATATAGGGTTGACGCCCAAGAGCCAGATAAGCATAGCCGAGAATACAGGAATCCAGCAGTTGGCAAGAGAAATGTTAGCACTCTTGGCGAGCGAGAAGGTGGGTACAGCGATGAGGGCCACGACAGCAGGGCGTATGCCTGCAAAGATGGCTGCCACAACCTTGTTGTCTTCAAACTGGTGGAAGAACATGGCGATGGCTAATATAATAAGGAACGATGGTAGCGAAGCGCCCAGTGTGCAGATGATGGCTCCAGGAGTCTTTTCCAACTTATATCCGAGCAGAGAGCTCATGTTGATGGCAAGAGCGCCTGGGCAAGTCTGCGTCACAGCGATGGCGTCGAGAAATTCTTCTTTCGTCATCCACTTGTTCTTGTCCACCACTTCGTTCTCTATAATAGGAATCATGGCATAGCCACCCCCAAAGGTGACTATGCCAATCTTCATAAATGTTTTGAATAATGTAAGATAACTTACGCTATTATTCATTTTTTGCCATTTTACTTTTTTTTACTTTTTCAAAGCTCTTTCTTCAATCCACTGACGTGCATTGACAAATGCCTCAATCCAAGGAGTTACCTCGTCGTTGCGGCGATCAGCTGGATACCAGGCGTTCTGCCATGGGAAGATGGCGCGCTCCAAGTGAGGCATCATAGCCAAGTGGCGACCATCTGCAGAGCAGATACCTGCTACATTGTAGTCACTGCCGTTAGGATTACCTGGATACTCTGCGTAGTTGTACTTCGCAATGATGTTGTAGTGATCCTCTGGCTCAGGCAAGTAGAAACGACCCTCGCCGTGAGCTACCCAGATACCGAGCTTATCACCGCTCAGGCTACCGAACATCACACTGTCGTTCTGAGGAATGGTCAAACCGAGGAATGTACTCTCGAACTTCTTGGATGTGTTGTGGCAGAGGTGTGAACGATGCTTGTGCTCAGGATTGATGAGGTTCAACTCAACCATCAGCTGGCAACCGTTGCAGATACCGAGTGAAAGGGTATCCTCACGGGCATAGAACTTATCGAGTGCCTCCTTAGCCTTAGGATTGTAGAGGAATGCACCAGCCCAACCCTTGGCAGAACCGAGAACGTCGGAGTTAGAGAAACCACCGCAGAATACGATAAAGTTCACATCCTCCAGAGTCTCACGACCGGAAATCAAGTCGGTCATCATCACGTCCTTTACATCGAAGCCAGCGAGATACATAGAGTATGCCATCTCACGCTCACCATTGGTACCCTTCTCACGGATGATGGCTGCCTTGATGCCAGAAGGCTTGCGACGGTTGGCATCGAGACCATAGCTGGAGAGTGTGCCCTTGAAACCATAACCGAAGTTCATCTCGATAGGCTGCTTCTTATAGTTGGTGTAACGCTTCTTAGCCATACCATTCATACTCTGCTTGCGGTCGAGGAGGTAAGATGTCTTATACCAGTCGTCACGCAATGCATCGATATCGAACTCGTGCTCGAAGCCTTCCTTCTTGATGATGATCTTGCGGAGCTCAGGAGCAGGATAACCAATCTTTGCATAACCGATACCGTTCTCATCGAAGAATGCCTTCAACTCGTCCTTGTGGGCATCGCTTACCTGGATTACAACACCTGGGTTCTCAGCGAAGAGAGTCTTGATGATGTCGGCATCTGCGATGTCATGGAGGTTGATCTTCATACCGCCCTCTACGTTGGCGAATGTCATTTCGAGGAGAGTTGTAATCAAACCACCGGCGCTGATATCGTGACCTGCCATTACCCAACCACGGTTGATGAGTTCCTGTACGGCGTTGAAGCAGTCAACGAAGTACTCTGGGTTCTTGACGGTAGGAACATCGCTGCCCACCTTGCCTAAGCTCTGTGCGAAGGCAGAACCACCGAGGCGCTGCTCGTCGAAGCTGAAGTCGATATGATAGAGGCTTGAGTTCTTGTCGTTGACGAGAACAGGGCTTACCACCTTCTTAATATCTGAAACCTCACCACCAGCACTTACAATTACAGTACCTGGAGCGATGATCTTCTCGCCGTTAGGATACTGCTGAGTCAAAGAGAGAGAGTCCTTACCTGTTGGTACGTTTACGTGGATGGCGCAGCAGAAGTCTGACAATGCCTTCACACCCTCATACAGACGGGCATCTTCACCCTTCTGGCTGCGGCAAGGCCACATCCAGTTAGCTGAAAGGCTGATGCTGT
>USOQ01000026.1 GCA_900556395.1 Candidatus Segatella caccae
TAACTCCTTAACTTCCTTAACTCCTTTAACTTCCTGATATGCGAAAGTTCAGTTATATACCAAAACTCGCCTGCAAGCAGAAGCATGCAGGCGAGATGACTAAAAGAAACACAGAACGCCTCTGCTTATAGAAAAGGAGTGCGTTTTTTATTTTTCCAAGCCGTTCAAGTCTAAACAATTCATAGCATCGGCTTCAATTTTTCGTTTCTTAGCATGACCAAATACTTTGACATGACCAACCGACTTTGTCGTCAAGAGCAAAGCATCACACATAGTACGAAACTCAGCAAACATAACGTGAGCAAGGTGAGCCTCCACATAAGAAGCCTTCATCAAAGGATTTATCTGAGCGACATTTACCTTTTCCAAATCAAGAACAAAGTTGGAGCATGCTAACAGATTGCCCCCTACCATTAGCTTGCCGCAATTCACGACCTTAATACCTTCTAACGTAGGAGCCGTTATCATAACATGTGTCTTCCTCTTTGAAGCAACAGAACTGGCAAATCTGAGAATCATTTCCTCGCCTTTTACTTCAGCCTCTTGTGCCTCGACATAGGTCTTGCTGCCATTAACCTTTACACTGTAAGCAGAATCAGCGCACAAACGTATATCCACCACGCTGGCATCATAGACAGCTACCGACTTAAAGTCGGAAACAGGTTTACGCTCATCAGTTCGGGTAGTGTCAACTGGACCCAGCATTTCGCCATCACCCGAAGAACGATGCGAAGTATGATTGCCTCCACAGGAAACCAACAACACCATCAGCAGTAGCAGAAGTCCACCAACAACTCGTTTCATATTCTTTTATTTTACAACAAACTTCTTGCCATTACTGACATACACTCCCTTGGGAGTGCTTTCCGGGACCAAGCCTTTAGCAATAGGCATACCAGAAAGGTTATAAATCATACCTACTTCTGCCTTATCGGTCTTCTCTACAATCTGAATACCCGTAACCTCAGGAGAATAATACTTATCATATCCTACTCTTCCAGCCTTGGCGCCCTTCATAATACCCTCTAAAGCTCCATTCTTTGTAATAGAAGTACTACTGCTATTCCAATTGTAAACATCGAGATTTTTTCTATCCAGAATAGTCCAATTAGGGAAACCGGTAGCATTGCTGTCCCATGCAAAAGGTATCATACCACACTCCATAGCATACTGAGTGGCCTTCTCATACCAATAGGCAACGGCTTCTTCGTGCTTCTTCTGATTTTGTCCTTTTATACTTTTGACATTACGATGCAAAGCACCATACTCTCCCATGACAACAGGAATACCTTTATCAGTAAACTTCTTCATCTTTTGATAAAGTTTATTCAAGTTATCTTCATTATCTTTAGAATTACGATCACCTGCTCCTGAGTAGGTATGACCTTTACCCCAATAATACTGCATCTTTCCCCAATCCTCATCCTTTTCCAATCCGCAGAATGTCCATGGATCGTAGCTATGTATCTCCAACATCAGGCGATTATCTGCCTCGTCAGAAGGCATATCACCGTAATTATTGTAAGTATCGGTTATATTGGTAGCAGGTCCTTGAACAATCAGTACTCGCTTGGCATTATTGCCACCAGTGGCACGAACCGTATTAATAAAAGTCTGTTCGTAACTTTTGAGGGCTTTGATATATGCAGAAGCAGTACCGCCAGAATGAGCAGGCTCATTGAGACCTGCAAAAAGCAAACGCTCATCATAGTCCTTGAAAGCTTCGGCTACCTGTTTCCAAAGCTTTTCAAGTTTGGCAGAATTTTTGCTCACTGTAGCAGCACTCACATCGGTGAAGGAATCTTCTATCCAACCACCATCCCAATGATCATTGATGATCACATACAAGTCGGCATTGATGGCATAGTCCACAACTTCCTTCACACGAGCCATCCAAGCTGCATCAATCTTTGTGGTTGCTGCATCTGAGATGTGTCCCATCACCCATGCACAAGGAATACGGATACTCTTAAAGCCATTTGCCTTGACCAAGTCAATCACTTTTTGGGTGGTTTTTGTATTCTGCCAATATGTCTCAGCATTCAATCCACCATTATTGGTATCATTATGTTGGTTGTTGCCTGCCTCAAGCGTATTACCAAGATTCCAACCTGGAGCCATATAATAAGCCAACTGCTGCGCGTTTAAATCCATCGTGGCTATGCGAGGGTCGTCCAAGGCATGACCAGACATAGCAACAGCCATCATCGCTAAAGAGAGTATTATTTTTTTCATAATCGTTGTTTTTGTGTATATACTTAAAGGATTGAAAGTGAGAAGGTGGCAACAACCAAGTTGCCCCACCCTCTCACTATTATAGTTTTTCAAACTACTGAGGATCAAGTTCCAACTTATCTATCGTCACATGAATCTTGGTCATATCAACAAGGTTGGCACCAAGGTTGGCGATATCGATGGTGAATACAACAGCACTTGTACAATTAGCTTCTGCCTCCATCTTGACTGTATAAGTACCATCACCCTTGACTACAGTGTCCCACTCTGGCTTAGAACCATCAAGACTTGACCAATAAGAAGGCCACCAATTAGGAGTAGCATACTCAAGACCTGCATTATACGAAGAAGGAGCACCATCTTTCAAATTGCCATTAATTCCTGTGATGCTGAAGGTAACAGCCATACTCTTGTCGAAGTTAATCTTAGTAATATCCAAAGGAGGATTAGCCTTAGTAAGACCATTATAGCCATATTCATTGAAAATTTCAATACGAATACGCCCATTGTTCTCAAGGTCGCCTACAACAATCTTAGAATTGTCTACCCTCACGATATTACTCATCTTGACAGGACGAATGCTCATTCCTACAGAACGCTTGGCGAAACCATTCTTCGCACTTCCATTGTTGAATGTAAAGCTATATCCGTAGTCTGTATTCGTAGGATAGATATCACCAGTCCAGTAATCACCAACGGTCTGAGCATTTTTCACTGCACCCTCTTCACGGAAACCAGCAGCAGGGAAGAACAAAGTATTATTGTTGACTTTGCTCTTGAAGAGGTAACCCTCTACTCCATCTACAACAGTCCACTCGTGAGTAGTTTTGTTGAGCAACTCAGTAAAATCAGAATTAGAAGGCAACTTACTATTGTACTTCTCGTCGAGATCGAAGTTATCCAACTCAGCAACAGCTGCTGGATCAAGATTCAAGCCTGTAATGGTCTCAGCAGGATCATAGTCTGCCAGATAAGAAGAAGTGATAGTACCAGTAGGGTCAGCCCATCCAAACATACCACCTACCTCACTTTCCTTAGAAGCACCAAGATTCCACTTAGCCCAAAGAACACCAGTACCCATATCTACCCATTCCATAGTCTGCACTTTGGCAGTAAACTCTTTAACCTCACCATACTGGAAGCCATCAGAAATCTTGAAATAAGGTACATAATAATAGGTCTGTCCTGGAGTCAGACCTTTAAGGTCGACCGAAAAATTCTGAGTAGTAGAAGTAAGCGGATAATCCACGCCATCCTCCTCAAGTTTCTCATCATTCCAGAACACCTTGAAGCCACAAGCCACCTCGCCCTCTGCACCATTGATCACAGAACTTGCATGCGACAATGTAGCATGAAGAGTTGCAGATACTGCGGTCAGATTGGTAACATCGCCAGCAGCGATAGCCACATCTGTAGTGGTAAACGACTTCACTTCGCCATACTTAGTCACCTTACCCTGCAAGGTGACATAAGTAGCATAGTAATAAGTTACGTTCTTGGTCAAACCATTCAAGAGCACCGTAACAGCACCATTCTCGTCAATAGAACCTGCCTTCTTGGCTCCTGATGTGGTCACCAGACTCTCATTTGTAGAGTAAGCGACACCCACCGAATAAGAGGAAGCCTGCACTGTGCTGAGATCCTTCACAATACCAGAGATATCTGCAGATACTGCTGTAACAGCCGCATCGCCAGTAGTTACCTCTGAAATGATATTTCCTGTGGCAACGGTGTAATCGACATCATCGACACACGATGTTGTGAACAGAGAGCCTGCCAACAACAATATGCCTGCTAAATATTTTGTTTTCATCATGTTGTTCTAATTACTTAAGTACGACTTCACCTGTATCAAACTTCACCTCGAAAGTAATAGAGAGAGATTGTTCGTAAGACAAGACACCTGTTGCCAGAGCATTAGACTCTGACCAAGGGTTGAAAATGTAACGGCGCCCATTGTACTTGCCTCCGTTCTTATTGTCGTCCACGGTACGTGCGATGGCAGCATCATCAAAATCAATAGACTTTCCATCCACCTTGATATCCTTGATAATAATATCTGCATTAGGATGATCCTTCAAGAGTTTGTCTACCTGCAGATAGATAATCTTTCCATCCACAGTAAGAGCACCATTTGCAGTACAGGTGTAAGTGCCTTCTTCTGTCACATAGACAGGATCGCTGTTTTTGAAATTATAGTCCACATTATCACCACAATACAGGACTGCAGAATATTTCTTTACCTGAACACCCGAAACATAAGGTTTGAAGTGATAGCCCATATACTGAACTGTATTACCCTGGTTGTCGCGCTCTGCACTGCCTAACCACAGATCACTCAAAGCGTTGCTCTCACCATCTTTCGCAGTTTTGATAATGCGAAGAGTGTTGTCGGCATTGGCCTTGAATTCAGCCAAGCCATCAAGAGAGAGTTGAACAGTTGGCAAACCATTAGAGAATGTATAAACACCCTTGTCATCCAAGGTATAAGTACCCTCTACAGTCACACCAGCAGGTGTAGTTACAGAATAAGTATTCTTGCTATGGTTCATCACCAAGGTCAAGTCGCCAATACCGAAGGTTGGAGTAGAAGATTGTATATCTTTCAATGTACCGTCCAATTTAGCCCAATCGAAAGGAGTGTCATCCTCAGCCAACTTGTAGGTAACCACATTCTGGGTCTTAGGCTCCACATAGTCTCTCCAGTCTTCATCCAAAGCAGGAACAACCTCACCTGTAGAAACATTAGGAGTCCAGTTGTCACGATATTCTTCAGAGATAAAGTTATAAACCAACAGACAAGGACCTTCAGAAGAATTATCACGAAGCACAGCCAACTGCATGTGGTCTTCGGTAAGCGACAGGAGCTTCATACTGGTCCAGTTGGTAACGATAGCATCATGATCAGGATCGTGAAGCAAAGCGGCATCACTCATCTTAACAGTATGGTTGTCTACATCAAGCATAAAGGTTCCCTTTGATGTCTTGTTGTTATAGGCATCATATACTGTAACATTAGCGCCACCATTGAGGTCGAACTCCATGTAACCGAAGTCAAAAGCACCTGTGGTAGGGAACATCCAGCTACCATTGCCCGCAAAATCAGCAGTCCAGTTCCAAGAGTCGCCAGAGATAGTCTCACCATTGGTTACGCTCTCCCAACAATCATCTGTTCCATAGAAATAGAGAGGACCTACAAAGTAACGACAAACACCCTTGGAGTCAAGGTCGAGGTACCATTTCTTTTTAGAACCTACACCACCTGTCATATACACCCAAAGAGGATCTTGAACAAACTCTGCACAGAAATCATCAATATCGAATGTAGCAGCCTCGCCATACACGATTCCGTTAGAAGTCTCAACACCCATACGGCAGGTATAAGAACCTGCGAAAGGCATTTTCAGCGTAAGTTGACGTCCCTGCACACGTCCCTGAGGGCTATCCCACAACACTTGATAGTTGTTAGGGACAAGACTTGTCAAGGTAACAATATTAGGGTTAGCCTCATCATGAGTAATGGTGAAACCAGTTCCCTCATTAAGGTCAGCCACTGTCAAGCCTGAGTCACCCAACTTGTACTCATCAGGCGTGCAAGCTACCATTCCAAATAAAATGGTCAAGGCTGCCAAAACTGAATATAATTTATGATAAAGTTTCATATCATTCTTCATTTAAAAGTTTATAATTTACAATCAAATAATTACTCATTATCTATTGTTCATTATTACCAGCCTGGGTTCTGTGTCAGATAATCAGTACCCATCAGCGTTATCTGTGCAGAAGGCTTTCTCATCAATCCCTTAGCACCAAGGAACTTGCTTGTATCGAAGCTCATGATAGCAGATTCACCACCATTGTTGATCTGTACTCCGTTCTGCTTGGCCAAGAGATTAGCAGTGCCCTCCAAGCCTTTGAAGCGAAGCATATCCCAATAGCGTATACCTTCAAAAGCAAACTCCAGACGACGCTCCTCGAAGATACTTTCCTTAGACACGACCTTGCGGTGGTTCTGATCGCCAAAGGCACGGTCACGTACCAAGTCAAAATTACCCTGAGCATTGGCACATCCCATCTCTGCAGCCATCAGCAGAACATCAGCATAGCGCATAACTACAAAGTCCTGACTCTCCTTATATTGCCAGTCGGAACCTGCACCTGGGTTCTCTATTTCTACCCAGCGTGTTCCATCGTTAAAACCTGTTGCTGAGTATTTTTTCATAGAGTAGCCTGTATATTCACGCCAGTCACCTGCTGTGTTGAATTTATCCGATGAGGTAACACCTTCCTTTGTCAGATTGATGATAGAAGCATCACGACGGGAATCACCTTCTACATAAGAAGAAAACAACTGAGGATTAACAGTAGCCACACCCCAACCAGATGCATAAGGTGCAAAAGTGGTGTTACGCATAGAAACCAAAGCGATGGTACCATTCTGATTGACACCTTGTGAGAGGTTTGAGTCGAACTTCAGGTTGAAGAGAATCTCTGAGTTGCTTTCACCTGCATAAGTCTCTGTACTCCAGGCATGGCTGCCATCAGCAGCTGCCACACGAGAAGAAGCAGGCCAAAGGTCGGCAAACTTATCTACAAGTTTAAAATTGCCTTGAGAGATAATATCCTCAAGTCCCTGCTTCACTTCTGCCTCTGTAACAGCCTGAAGCTGTGCTCCATAGTAACCTGTATAGAACAAATAAACTCGAGCCAACAAAGCCTTGGCTGCCCACTCAGAAATCAAACCATTATTGGTATTCTTCCAAGCAGCCTCATCATAAGCACCAAACTTAATAGAGTTTGCAGCATCCTTCAAATCGGTAGCAATCTGCTCGTAGATATCAGCCACAGGTGCCTCCTTTACCTTCGATACGGTAGGAGCAGTCATCAATGGCACCTCACCAAAGAGACGAGTCAAATCAAAATAGCACAAGGCTCTGATAGCCTTTGCCTGACCTTCCACATTGCCACGCTGCTGTTCACTTGACCAGCTGACTTTATCCACATCACGGAGCAACGAGTTGCAACGATTGATACAAGCATAGTAAGCCACCCAACGAGACTCCAGCAAATTGGCAGAAGCCACATAACCTTTGTCAAAGCAATCGATAGCCAAGAAATCAGTATTATCGCCCGTACCACCACCAGCAAAACAATCATCCGACATAATATCAGAAGCAAGCTGGAAGTTAGCGCCATCATAGCAGTAAGCCTGCTGATAGCCATCATAACAACCATTCAGCACGAACTCTGCATCTTCACCCGACATAGAGGCACCTGCTGTCAAACTACCTTTAGGAGTAGTATTGAGGAAGTCATCGCCACAAGAGGTCAGTGTAAAGAGTCCCAACCCTGCGAACAATGCACACATATATATCTTCTTCATACGAATAAGCATTTTTAGAATTTAACATTTAATCCTACAAGGAAAGTACGTGGACGTGGATAAGAACCAAAGTCCATACCTGATACCCAAGAATTATAACCATAACCAACCTCAGGATCCATACCATCGTACTTTGTCAGGCAGAAGAGATTCTGAGCCTGAACATAAAGACGGCACTGAGACAACCACTTCTGATTTACCAATGGTGCGAAGTCATAGCCCAAGGTAATGTTGCTCAGACGGAGATAGTCACCCTTCTGAAGGAAGAGGTCAGAGAACTCATAATTCATGGTAGCCTTAGAAGAAATGCGAGGAACCTTGTTGGAAGTACCCTCACCTGTCCAACGCTGCAGAACGGCTGTTGTCCAGTTGTTCTGATAGCCAGTATAGTTGCGATAACTCTGGAGAATATAGAAACCCGTAGCACCAGCAAACTGTGCATTGAAATCAAAGTTCTTATAGTTGAAACCAAGGTTGAAACCAAAAGTAAACTTAGGAACACCATTGCCCAAATCCACCTTATCGTCATCATTGATAACACCATTGTGGTCCATATCTACATATCTTACATCACCAGGCTTGACATCAGGTTGAAGGACACCATTACCTGCAGAAATCCAATCTTCTATCTCCTGCTGGTTCTGGAAGATACCTGCTGTCTTATAGCCGAAGAAGAAGCCCATGGCATGTCCGCTCTGCGCACGGAAGATTTCTGTATTATCGTCAGATAGAATCTGTCCACGACCATGAATGATGCCGTCATCAGTAGGAACTTCTGTTACCTCATTCTTATTATAAGCACCATTGAAGCCCACATTGTACATGAAATCCTTACCGATGCGGTCGTTCCAATTCAGATTGAACTCAAAACCAGAGTTGCGTACATTTCCTCCATTAATCCAAGCTGTAGAGAAACCTGTAGTAGCAAAAGTAGGTGAGTTCACCAACCAGTCCTTAGTAGTCTTGACGTAATAATCCAAATTGACATTCAACTTTTTGAAAAGACGAGCATCAATACCAACGTTAAACTGCTCGGAAGTTTCCCAAGTCAGATTTTCGTTAGCAAAACTTGAAGGATAGAATCCATAGCTATTGGTAGTACTACCATAGTTGTAATAAGCATCATTGCTCAATGTAGCCAAATAACGGAAGGTTGCAATATTCTGGTTACCAACCTGTCCCCAGCTCAGGCGCAACTTCAGGAAGTCAAGCGTCTCGGTTACAGGCTTCATAAACTTCTCGTTGGTGAGAGTCCAACCAGCAGAAACAGATGGGAACCAACCAAAGCGATGACCCTCAGCAAAACGAGAGCTACCATCACAACGTAATGTGGCATTCAACATATAAGTATCTTTCCAGCTCCAGCCCAAACGACCGAAGTAAGATACAGTACGTGTAGGATCATTGCTGATACCCTGAGCCTTGTCCTTGGTATCATTGGCATTGTTCAACCAAGCCTTATCCCAAGAATCCATACCCTGCTTCATGTTCTGGTTAGCAGCATACATATACTCACCATCGTAACGCGAAGCCTCTGTACCAAGAAGAGCATTGAAAGAATGGTCCTTGATATCAAAGTTGTATGACAAAGTGTTAGTCCAGGTCAATGTAAAGCCATCACCTGCATTCTGAGAAACATAAGAAGACTTGTTGTCAGTATACTGATCGAACTTATATTTAGATGTATAAGAACGAGATTTAGAATTGTTGTAAGAAACACCGAAAACAGTACGGAACAACAAGTTCTTGATAGGCTGAATATTCATATAAACATTCGCATCAGCAGCCCAATTCTGAGAGCGTTTCTTATTCACCATCATCGAGCCGATAGGGTTGCCACCTGTACCTGTATTCCAGTCAGAATAGTTCGTATCAAAATAGCCCGTACCATAGTCATCCTTACCATAGACAGGATTGACAGGATAAGCCATCAACGCATTGCGGAGGGAACTATAAGCATACATCACGTTTTCATTGCCATCCTCGAGATCGTTCACGCCATTCACCGTTTTGTAGATCAAGCTGGCATGTTCACCTACAGTCACAATATCCTTATAGAGTTTGTGTTCGCTGTTGATACGGAAATTGTAACGATCCATGTCGCTAATACCCTTACCGCCTACAATACCTTCTTGATAGAGATAACCAAGAGACATGGCATAAGTAGAAGTCTTGGAACCACCCGTCACACTCAAGTTATAACTCTGAATGCTGGCATCATTGGTCAAGGCGTCAAACCAGTTAGTGTCCACACCCTGTGTACTCGCCATTGAGTCCCAATCGTTGACAGCACCAGTACCCATGTTGAGGTTGTACTCATCCATGATTACCTTGTACTCCTTAGCATTCAGCAACTTAGGCGAACGAGCCACCTTCTGTACACCAATGTAAGAATCGAAAGAGATTTTGGCAGAACCTTCCTTACCACTCTTGGTTGTGATAAGTACTACACCATTGGCAGCCTGAGCACCGTAGATAGCCGCAGAAGCAGCATCCTTCAAGATGTCGATGCTCTCAATGTCGGCAGGGTTTAGGGTAGAGATGTCGCCACCTACACCATCAATAAGATAGAGAGGTGAGCTACCTTCGTTAGAACCCAAACCACGAATACTCACCTTCATGCCTGAGCCTGGCTGACCAGAAGTTGTGGTGATGTTAACACCTGGAGTCTGACCTTGCATAGCCTGAAGAGGGCTGGTTGTGTTCATCTTAGCGATGTCATCACCTTTTACTTGGGTTGTAGCACCCGTGAGGAGTTTCTTTTTCTGCACACCGTAACCTACTACGACAACTTCTTCGAGAGACTGCTTGTCTTCCTGCAGTACGATGTTTAGGTTGGCACCTGTGACTTTCACCTTCTGAGTGATGAAGCCGAGGTAAGAAACTTCGAGAGTCTGGCCGTTCTTGGCTTCAATCTTGAAGTTACCATCCAGGTCGGTGACTGTTCCGACCTTAGTACCTTGCACCTGGACGCTTGCGCCTATCAATGGCTCATTGTCAGTCCCAGAAGTAACGGTACCCGTAACAGATTGAGCTTTGAGGACACCCGCTCCGATTCCTAACATTGCCTGGAATGCCAACATAAGGGCTACCAGAGCAACTTTGCAGAGCATAGAGCTCTGAGAGAATTTTAGAGATGTTTTCTCATAATTACTTTAGGTTTTATTTAATATAATATAGGTATACTATCGTTTTGAATAGATACGCTACGTTGGTTTTTGTTTCGAAATGGTTTGGTTTTGTTTATTTGTTTGTTTCTGTTTTGTAATTGTTTGTTATTTTTAGGTTATTATTAGCATTACGATGGCAAAATTAGCGTGTTTTTACGAACCTCAGTGTATCATTTGGTTAATTTGATGTGTATAAAATGTATTCTTAGCATGATTTATTAACAAAAAGAACCCATCTTTTGAGGGCTTAGATGAATCTTAGGTAAGCAATAGGGCTTCTTCCGCAGTGTTGTTCATAGTTATTTTTGCTTTATCCAAAGAAGTCAGTATCACAGGGAAAATATGGGACGAAAAACGCAAGTACTTGCGATGGTCGATGAAAGTACTTGCGATGACCAATGAAAGTACTTGCGATGGGCAACGAAAGTACTTTCATTTTTAGAGGCTGTTTTCTGCAAAAAGACAGGCTATGCCCGATGATAGTCTATAAGCCCTTTCATGGGTGCTTGCAAAATCTGAACAACAGAAAGCTGATGACATTCTTCGAACACCTGTCGAAGTGGATGTTCAAAGTGGTGAGCGATGCTTCCCACAAAAGCCACCTGGCACGGTGAAGCATCTTGTTGTCTGCCTGCAGAAGACAGATAGGGAGTGATGTTGCGCTGATAGAATTGCTCGAAAGCCTCAACCAATAAGAGGTGTAACGCTTCTGCATGCTGATGAGAGGTGACAGAGGCATCAGGTGCTGTACCATTTTTTATCTGCATAGAGATGAAGGGAGCTATAGACGCCAAATAACGATTGGCGAGTGGCTGACGATACACCTTATCTATAATAGATGGATAGTCGAGACCCGACCAAGACAAATATTCTTGCTTCAGGGTTTCGGGAAGACTACCCTTCAAGATGCCATTGAGGAACATACGACCAAGGACTGCCCCACTTCCCTCGTCACCAAGAATATAACCTAAAGGTGGTGTGTTGAGAACGATGCGCTCACCATCATAGAGACAGCTGTTGGCTCCTGTACCTAAGATACATGCAATACCAGGACAACTACCCAACACGGCACGGGCAGCTCCGAGCAGATCGCTCTCTGCATGTACCTCAGCCTGTGAGAAACGTTGCTGCAGCAGGTTCTCCATACGCAGCTTCATAGCCTCGGTAACCCCACTGCCATAGAAAGACACCCTTTCTGGCAGTAAGGTGAGAGTGAGTTCTTCTTTGAGCACACGTAAGATATCATCATCAGAGAGATGAAAAGGGTTGATGCCCTGTGTCTTGTCGGACCACAAGATGTGACCTTTGGCATCAATAAGTGCCCAATCGGTCTTGGTGCTTCCGCTATCCGCTATCAGTGTTGTCATAATCATTCGTCTTAGTTATCAATCGTATCTGCAAAAGTAATAAAAATAAGGATAAAAACAACTTATCGGATGTAAAAATGTAAAAAAGGAAATATCTTTTTGCTTCTTTCTTCATTTTTGCTTAACTTTGCAGTCAAATAAAAGAGACCGTATGAAGAAATTATTGATAATCACCCTGATGTGGGTAACATTCCTGCTGCCAAGCCATGCCGTACTCAAAGAGGCCAACCTTGACACCACGCTCTATATGCTTCGCACAGAGCTGGCCAGCTATCATCTCGACTTCGAGAAACAGAATGAGTTTGCCAAACGACAGCAGCAAACCATCATCAAGGAACTGATGACCATCATGGCACAAGCCGACCAAAACTCCATCATGCTCTATTCGCAACGCAATGGTTATATCTTCGACCTTACCTATGCCTGCCACGAAGCCACCGAGCAGTTTGAGAAATTCAAGTCGAAGGCTGCACCATTCAGAAGCCTTATCAACAAGAACAACGTTGAGGTGGCACGCTTCGACTCGCTCATCAACTACCTATACAACATGAACACCATGTTCATGACGAAGGAGGCACAACTCAACCGCAACGTAAACCTCACCTTAGCTGTCAACATACGCCGACAATTGGTGGAACGACAGCAACAGTTGCACGACTATATCCGTGCCTACGATATGACCGAGCGTAAGTTGAAATCGCTTAATGATTATGCCAACCAGCGATATGCCGAGATACAGAAAAGCATCTTCAATAATGGCGGGGACAACTATATTACTATCTTGCGCCATGTAGGCAACCACTATAAGGAAGCCAAAACATCGGTAAGCGAAAAATACCGACCTGCACCAGGCATGATGTCGCAATGGGATGTGAGAATTATCTTCATCCTCTTTGGTATCATCGTCTTCTATGGCATTATCTCGGTGGCTCTCAACCTCTTCACCATCCGCATCGTGGTGACACAACTGGTGAAAAGAGGGCGTTTTGAAGGCATCAAAGACAACTTCTTGGCTAAGCGCACTTGTATCATCATGGCGATGACCATCGTCACCTTTGCCATTCTCTTAGGTATCATACGTGTCACCGCTCACCAGAACTTTGTCATCATGGCATGCGGACTGCTCGTAGAGTTTGCGTGGCTGATAGGTGTCATCCTTATCTCGCTTCTGCTGCGCGTGGGCAACGACCAGATAAAGAGTGCTTTCCGCATCTATTCTCCATTGATGTTGGTGGGCTTCCTCGTCATCACATTTCGTATCATCCTGATACCCAACAGTCTGGTCAATTTCATATTTCCTCCCGTCTTGCTACTATGCACAATATGGCAGGCCAACGTCATCAAGCGACACAACAAGAAAGTGCCTCGCAATGACAAGACATACGCCTATATCTCGCTCTGCGTCTTCACAGTAAGTACCTGTTGTTCGTGGGTGGGCTTCACCCTACTCTCCGTACAGATCATCATCTGGTGGATGATGCAGCTCACGTGCATTCTGAGCATCACCTGTCTGAAAGACTGGATGGAGGTCTATGCTGAGCGCAAGAATCTGAAGCATAAGCCGATAACCGACAAGTGGATATTCCGCTTTATCAACAAGGTATTGATACCTTCTGGAGGCGTACTGTCTTTCATCATTGCCATCTATTGGGCAGCAGACGTATTTAACATGAGCGACACCACATGGATGATATTCAACAAGGAGTACATCAAGACCAGCAACTTCACAGCTTCACTCTACAGCATCAGCTTAGTGGCTTGCATGTTCTTCCTGTTCAACTATATCAACATCACCACCAACGACTTGATGCGCCATCACTTCGAGAAGCAAGACCCTGCTACGGCTGCCAGCAAGATAGTGATGTTTAAGAACGTGCTGCAGGTCATCGTATGGGGCATCTGGCTGATGATAGCCCTCAACGTGTTCCAGGTGGGTAAGTCGTGGCTCTTAGCCATCTTTGCGGGTCTTTCTACTGGTCTTGGTTTCGCATCCAAAGACATCCTGGAGAATATCTACTATGGTGTTTCTCTGATGATGGGACGTGTGAAGGTGGGCGACTATATCATCTGCGATGGCACACGCGGACGTGTAAGCAGCATCAGCTATACATCCACCATGCTCGAGGCTACCGACGGTTCGGTGATAGCCTTCCAGAATGCACAGCTCTTCTCTAAGAACTACAAAAATATGACTCGCAACCATGGTTATGAGCTTGATGTTCTGGAGGTGGGCATAGCTTATGGTAGTAATGTAAAAGAAGTAAAACAAATACTCATCAATGCGCTTAACCAACTCGACTGCATCTATCACGAGAAAGGCGTCAAAGTGGTACTGAAAAGTTTCGACGATAGTTGCATCACCCTCAAGATATTGGTATGGGTGAATGTTCTCACCCAGTATGTGGACGATGGTAAGATTATGGAGTGCATCTACGATACACTCAACGAGCACAACATAGAGATTCCATTCCCACAGCGCGAGATAACTATCAAGAAAGCTTCGACAGAAGAGGCTAATGCCGTTGCATCGACACTGAATGCGAAAGCATAAACATTTCACACTTAACATTGAACATTTAACATTATAAAATAACGATATGGCAACATTCATAGCAGGTCCTTGCGTCATCGAATCGATGGAGTTGTTGGACACAGTGGCCCAGGAACTCGTACGCATCAACCGGAAATTAGGCACAGACATCATCTTCAAGGCTTCATTCGACAAAGCCAACCGCACAAGCATCCATTCCTTCCGCGGTCCGGGACTGGAGAAAGGACTGCAGATGCTTGCCGATATCAAGTCGAAATATGGTCTTCGTATCACCACCGATATTCATGAGAGCTATCAGGCAGAAGCTGCAGGAACGGTGTGCGACATCTTGCAGATACCCGCCTTCCTATGCCGACAGACCGACCTCTTGGTGGCTGCTGCCCATACAGGAAAGACAGTAAACATCAAGAAAGCCCAGTTCCTTAGTGGTAGAGACATGAAATATCCTGTAGAGAAAGCGCTGGAGAGCGGTGCCAAGGAGGTGTGGCTCACAGAACGAGGCAACAGCTTCGGCTATAACAATCTGGTAGTCGACTTCCGCAACATCCCCGACATGAAAGAGATAGTGCCCACTGTCATCATGGACTGCACCCACAGCGTACAGCGCCCCAGTGCTGGCGACGGAAAGACAGTAGGCGACCGTAAGTTTGTGCCAGCCATGGCCATGGCAGCCAAAGCATTCGGAGCCACAGGCTACTTCTTTGAGGTTCATCCCGACCCCGACAAGGGTATGTCGGATGCTGCCAACATGCTGGAGCTCGACAAGCTTGAAGTATTAATCGCTGACCTATTGGCCTAAAAACCATATCAATGCAGTTTAAGAATTATAAATCATGACAGAAAAAAACAACCATATAGACAACAAAACCGTCCGTGCCTATGGAGAACAGGCTCTAAGAGAAGAGGCACAATCCATTCTTGACCAAATACCTTTGCTGGACGACAACTTCGAGAAAGCAGTAGACCTGATGTTCCACTGCGAGGGAAAAATCATCGTGACCGGTGTAGGAAAGAGTGGACACGTGGGAGCCAAGATAGCAGCTACATTAGCCTCAACAGGAACTCCTGCCTTCTATATCAATCCACTCGATGTTTATCATGGTGACTTAGGTGTGATGACCGATAAGGATGTGGTCTTGGCGCTGAGCAACAGCGGTCAGACCGATGAGCTGCTACGCTTCATCCCCATGGTGCTCCACATGAATGTACCCATCATCTCGATGACAGGCAATCCCCACTCGCTGTTGGCAAAATACTCCAACTATCACATCACAGTGAAGGTAAAGAAGGAAGCCTGCCCACTCAACCTCGCTCCCACAAGTAGCACCACTGCCGCACTGGCCATGGGCGACGCATTGGCCATAGCACTGATGCAGGTACGCCACTTCAAGCCACGCGACTTTGCACAGTTTCATCCTGGTGGCGAATTGGGCAAGCGCTTGCTTACTACAGCTGAGGACGTGATGAAGAATGAAGACCTGCCCATCATTGCCAAAGACATGCACCTGGGCGAAGCCATCATCCACGTGAGCAAGGGTAAGTTGGGACTGAGTGTATCGGTAGATGAAGAAAATCGCGTCATCGGACTGATTACCGATGGTGACATACGTCGCGCTATGGAGAAATGGCAAGCCGAATTCTTCAATAAGACGGTGAGCGACATCATGACCACTACTCCTAAGCACGTAGCACCAACCACCAAGATTACAGAGATACAACACATCATGCACCAATACAAAGTACACACCGTATTGGTCATGGACGACGAGAAACACCTCTTGGGCATCGTTGACCATTACGCATGTATGGTGTAAAGTAATGCAATAACATGAACTTTAAGAATGAAACTCAGATACCTATTATTAACGTCAAGCATCCTACTGTTCTCCTCGCTGTGTAGCGCACAAGACAGTTTACTGCTTGCCGACAATCATCACACGATAGAGAGTAGCGACTCAGTCATTGTCAAACAATTAAGGGAGAAGGGAATTCGTTTCTCCCACAACAACTCTGTCACGCTCCTAATGAGCGGTCAAGAGAAATTCGACGATATGTTCCAGGCCATCCGCCAGGCTAAGAAGAGTGTACACTTAGAGTATTTCAACTTTCGTAACGACAGCATCGCAGGCTTGCTCTTCGAACTGCTTGCCGAGAAAGTGAAACAAGGTGTCAAGGTGAGAGCCTTGTACGATGGCTTCGGTAACTCATCCAACAACAAGCCGCTACGCAAAAGACACATCCAGAAGATACGTGCCAACGGCATAGAGATATTCGAATACAAGCCCGTGAAGTTTCCATGGGTTCATGCCATCTTTAACCGTGACCACCGCAAGATTGTGGTCATAGATGGACAGATAGCCTACACAGGTGGCATGAACGTAGCCGACTATTATATCAAAGGCACCAAGGTAGTGGGATCGTGGAACGATATGCACTGCCGCATCGATGGCGACGAGGTGAACACGCTGCAAGCCATCTTCTTGAAGATGTGGAACAAGGTGAGCGGACAGAACGTGCATGGTGCCGAATACTTTCGCGACAAGCGACAAGACTATCTGGTAGATGGTCTCAAGCCTGATACTACAGCCACAGCATATCACAAGATGGTGGGCATCATCAATCGTGAGCCACACATCTCGAAGGACATCATACGTTACTTCTATGTCAACGCCATCAACGATGCGCAAGACAGCATCAAGCTCATCAGCCCCTACTTCACCCTGAGTCACAAACTGAAGAAGGCACTCAAGAATGCAGCCAAGCGAGGTGTGAAAGTGGAAATCATGCTCTCCACCAAGAGCGACATCCCACTGACGCCCGACTGCGGTTTCTATAATGCCCACAAACTGATGAAGGCAGGCTGCCACATCTGGATGTACACACCTGGATTCCATCACACCAAGATTATTATGGTAGACGGAAAGTTCTGCACCGTGGGAAGCGCCAACCTCAATGCCCGAAGCCTGCGCTGGGACTACGAGGAGAATGCTGTCATCATTGACCCGCTGACCACCCAACAGCTCACCAATCTCTTTGACAAGGACAAGGCAGATAGTTTCCTGCTCACTGAGAAGAAGTGGCGCGAATGGCGAACTGGTTGGCAGAGATTCAGAGGATGGTTTGCTGCCAAGGTGCTGACGCCATTCTTATAACAGGAGAAGTTAAGGAGTTAAGACATATGCTTTATTGCTAAGAAGCAGAAGACTATAAAGCATTTGTTTTGTATTTTAAACATTGAACATTACACATAGAACATTCATATCCTCAATAACTCTACAACACCTCGAAGCTTTCAATAAAAACAAAAATAGAACTCATGAACGAAGAAGTAATAAAATCTAAGCATCCTGGCGAAACGATGACGAGTGGCATGCCCGAAATGGCTATCATAGAGAGCAACACCCTCGCCATGATGGGCCTCAAGCAACTGTTAGAGGCTGCCATGCCCATGATGAATATTTGCACCTTCGGCAGTTTTAACGAGTTTGAAGCCAACCACCCCGACCGCTTCATCCACTACTTTGTGTCTATGCACATAGCTTTGGCTCATCGCCACTTCTTCATACAGGGGAAAAGGGCACGCCAAACCATTGTGCTCACACCCAGCAACGACCCTAACTCGCAACTCAACGATTTCCATTGTCTCTGCGTAAGTGTGCCTGAAGAAACTCTTGTAAAACATCTGCTCGCCCTACAAAAGATGGGGCATCCACATGGCGAACACTTGCCTAACCCTACAGCCAACAATAAAGAAAAACTTCTCTCCGATCGTGAGATAGAAGTCTTAGCTTTAGTGGCCCAAGGAAAAATCAACAAGGAAATAGCCGACATGTTGTGCATAGGGCTCTCCACTGTCATCACGCACCGCAAGAACATACAAGAGAAGTTGAACCTGAAATCGGTCTCCTCACTCACTATCTATGCTGTGATGCATGGCTATGTGGATATCAATCACATTTCTGGATAACAGCACAGCAACAGCCATACCTATTTATAATGACAGCGCCTTCCCTGTAGCATTACAAGGAAGGCGCTGTTGGTATATGAGATATCTTATAATTTCACACTCGATATGTCTACCAGATTGTTGACAATAGCATAAATAGTTAGACCTGCTGGCGAATGAATCTGCAGCTTACGGGCTATGTTGCGGCGATGAGTAATCACCGTGTTGATGGAGATAAACAGATGGTCGGCAATCTCCTTGTTGGTCATGCCCTGTACCAAAGCCACGATGACGTCTTTCTCGCGGTCGCTCAACTGCTCATCGCTCTGCGGTGTCTGGTTGATCATATTGGATATTTTAACACTCACATCACTTTGTTTCAGCTTTCGTTCCTCGTTGCGCACGGCAGGAATAAAGATTTCCTCCTCTACCTGCGAATGCTGGTTGAGCCATTCCTCATTATTATATATGTCGTAAAGCGTGGCGCTAAGTTGATTGTTGTGCAATCCGTCAGAAGGCAAATACTTGATGATGATATTCTTCAACTCTTTCAGTTTCACGTCTATCTGCACGTGATGCTTAGAGAACGTCTCGATGTCGAAGTTGGCTGGTGCTATACCGTCGATAAGCGACTGCACGTAAGGGAAGACGGCTTTTTCCTCATACTTCATATGATTGGTGATGCTGTGCGCATACTCATCGTATAGTTTGAGAATAAGTCGGGCCAGATTGTCGTTCTCGTCGAGCGCCTCCACCAACTCTTTGCGGATGAAAGGCAACTGAAAATCAATGTAGTAAGCATGCGATGCCTTGAGATAATGCAGTAGTGTAGGCAACGACAGGCGCGAGGCATTGTCGTACTCCTTATAACCATTGATGGTGAAGTTTACCACCGCTAAAAAAGTATAAGTATCCACCGCCTGTTCCTCGCAAACCTCTCTCACCGTTTTGTCGCCAAAGCCCAGATTGATACCGAAACTACCCAAGCTCTGAAGGATGTTGTAATTGTCGCGAATAATGCTGATCATCTTGTCATCAGCTTCATACATCTTTTGATTTTTCATCGTTGTCGTATACTTTTAAGACCTAAATCATGCACGTTTAAGAGCGGACATTCATCATGTTTTTGTTTCCGCTGCAAAATTACAAAAAACATCTGAAACTCGCAATACCTAAAAATGGGGATGCCGCAGTTTACCAACTTTTAAGTATTGCAAGATTTTTTAAAACGCCGTACCTTTGCATCCGAAATCGAGAAAGAGCGCGGTGATGATTGCCACTCCCGAGCGGCAGAGCTGCGTAATTCCTTATCAAGCTTCAGGGCTTTAAGGAGATACTAAGCCTCTAAAGTGTCGAGACCGCAAGCAGACATCCGCGCTCTTTTCTTTTATTTTAGGATAATAAACAGATAACATTTCTAAACAAATAAAAATGAATATTTTAAGAATTGGATTGATGTCCGCTGCGTTGGTTGCAGGTTTGGCAAGCGCCGACGCACAAGTAGTTGCTGCCGACAGCGTGATGCAGCATGTCAACGGAAAGCGCCTCAGCATAGGCGGCTATGGCGAAGTGGCTTTCAGCCGTAACTTCTACAGCGACAGCGGAAACCGATACAGTTCAGCCTCGCTCCATAAGAACGACCCCAGCCATGGACGATTCGACATTCCTCATGCAGTCATCTATTTAGGCTACGACTTTGGCAAAGGCTGGACATTCGGCACCGAGATCGAGTTTGAGCACGGAGGTACAGGTTCTGCCATCGAATATGAGGCAGAGGAGTCTATCGAGTTTGAACAGGAACAGGAGAAAGCCGGTGAGGTAGAGCTGGAACAGTTCTGGATTCAGAAATCATTTGGCAAGTTCCTCAACATCCGTGCCGGACACATCGTTGTGCCTGTAGGTCTGACCAATGCTTATCACGAACCCCTCAACTTCTTCACCGTATACCGTCCTGAGGGCGAGAACACCATCCTGCCTTGTACCTGGCATCAGACGGGAGTTTCGGTGTGGGGACGTCATGGCGACTTCCGCTACGAAGCCCAGTTCCTTGCTGGACTTGATGCCTATCAGTTTAGTTCGCTCAACTGGATCAAGCCTGGCACCACGAAGCCTTTCGAGTTTGAAACAGCCAACAAATATGGCTTTTCTGCCCGTGTCGACAACTACACCATCCCTGGTCTGCGCATCGGTTTGAGTGGCTATTTCGGACAATCCATGCACAACAGTGTGCCCCACGATATGGAGAAAGGCAACAACAAGAAGCTGAAGGGCAACATCTTCCTCGGAGCACTCGACTTCACCTACAAGGCCCACAACTGGATGGCACGAGGCAATGTAGACTATGGCTACGTGAGCGATGCCGCTGCCATCAGCAAGCTGGTAAAGCCAGGCGTGCAGTATGTGAAGCCTTACGAGACCAACCAGGCTTTCGGAAGCCATGCCATCGCCACCATGTTTGAGGTGGGCTACGATGTATTCTCACAGATAGAGAAGTTGCGTGCCGATAAACAGAAACTGTATGTCTTCGGTCACTACGAGTATTACGACTCATATCTCAACAACACCACCAAGCAGTACACCAAGCGACAGATCTTCGCCGGCGGTATCAACTACTACCCCATCAAGCAAATCTGCGTGAAAGCAGAGTACAACCTGCGCAAGTTCAGAAGCCAGTACAACGACGAGCCTGCCCTCAACATCGGCGTCGCCTACCAGGGTTTCTTCCTGTAATCGCAGAATGAGGATTTCGATCTAAAAAACATACACAACTTTCGCAAATGGGGAAGTTAGAGAAGTATACATTCATTAATAATAATAGAATAAACAAATGAAAAAAATTCAGAAATTGGCCTTGTCATTCATGATGGGTGGCTTGGCACTCTGCTTTGCTTCATGCGGCAGCGATGACGACACAACTTTCGATCTGCCCAACGTAGGTCAGGCTACAACTACCATCAACTCGTCTGATCTCGCGATGCAGAAAACCACCAAGGCTTACGTCGAGAATGTGGTTTACCCCACTTACCAGGCTTTAGCAAAGAACTCACGCGAACTTTACACCACCTGCACAACACTCTACAAGGCAGCAGAGGCTGGCACCATGACACAGAGCCAGATTGACGCAGCCTGCGAGGCTTTCAAGAACGCACGCCGTGAGTGGGAGCGCAGCGAGGCTTTCCTCTATGGCTCAGCTTCCGACAACAATATCGACCCACACATCGACTCATGGCCACTCGGCCACGAGGAGTTGGTTTCTGCCTTGACCAATGCCAGCCTCATTGCCGGCTTCAAGAGCGATACTCCAGAGAAGTTCGTTTCCGACAAGAACGAGCAGTTCCAGTCTGTATTGGGCTTCCATGGTATGGAGTTCGTCCTCTTCCGTGAGGGTCAGAACCGCACAGTTGATGCTTTCAAGGCCAATGAGACCGAAGAAGGCATGACCTCAGTAAAGGGCATAGACGAATTGGCATTCCTCGCTGCTGTGGCTGGCGATGTGAAGAACATGACAGCCATGCTGGAGTTCACATGGATGGGCAACGCTGCCAGCAATGAAACCAAGCAGGTGCTCGAGGACAACAAATACGTATTCTCAAGCATGCGCAATAATGGCTTAGCAGCCAATGGCACCATGTGCTTTGGTGAATTCCTGCTCACCCCAGCACAGACCACAGGCTATAAATCATGGCCAGGCACCATCAACCAGATCTTCGTAGGCGGTTGCTCCAACATCTGCAACGAGGTACAGGAGCAGAAGCTCGGTCAGGCATGGCGTGTGTTAAACGGTCAGGGTGGAACCACCGAGGACGGTGAAAAAGAGTCAAGAGACTACATCGAGTCGCCTTACAGCCATCGTTCTTTCATTGACTACAAGGACAACCTCTACTCTATCAAGAACACACTTTATGGCACTCGCGACATCGACGCTACCACTCCAGCTGCCAACTCTATCATGTCATTGCTCTCAAGCCTCAACTATCCTGATTTGAGCAAACTGCAGAGTGCCCTGACCGAAGCCCTGAAGTCACTCGACGATGCAACAAAAGCACAGGGTTACTTCGTGGCTGACCCAGGTTCTGCGGCAGTAAAGAATGCCATTGACAAAATCAAGAATCTCGACGACGAGTTGAACGCTGCCGGCAAATGGATCAATCGCCAGGCTGCACAGTAACTCCAGAACTCACAAGATTTTAATAAATAACATGTACGTAGCCTTGAGTCCTTGTGCCCAAGGCTACGTTGTGCGTAAGAAAGATTTTTATCCAAATAGGGAACATTATGAAAAAGAAACATTATTTGGCATGGTCATTTGCGGCTGCATTGGCCATGATGACGATGAACAGTTGTTCTGAGGAGAACAGCAACCCACAAGAACCCGACAAACCTATGGAGTCGGATGCCAACTATGTAGGAAAAGCCCAGGATGGTTTTACCGCCGAGGAATGGTATCCTGGTGGCGAGCTGGGAACCACCGAGAATGTCAACTCCAGCTGCTATGAGGACGAGGCTCCTGCCGTCAACGAGCAGGGACTGCACGACAATTTCAAGACGGGCGAGATGTTCTTCGAGCGCCAGTACACCATCGACAATGGTGCCTTCAAGGGCGTAGGTCCTGCCTATCTGCGCAAGTCGTGCCTCGACTGCCACCCAAGCTACGGACACGGCATGCGACAGGACAGCTATGCCATCGCCTATGGCAACGGTAACGGCTACCTGATGGCCATCTACACACCCGACGCACCAGGAAGCAACGACGGAAACTATATCGGCGAGGTGACAGGTATGCCCCAGACAGGCGCTGCCGACCCCTTCAAGGCTCCTATCGAGGCTGACAAAATCAAGATTCATTGGGAGCACGTAAGCACCATGGAGAGTGGACTGGCAATGAAGTTCCCTGCCGACGGCGAGACCTTCGACCTCATCTATCCTGAGGTGACCATTCCTTCAGAAGCCTTCCATACCAACCCTGTTCCATCCAACATCGCCGTGCGCTTAGAGTCTACCATCGGTGTGATTGGCACAGGTCTGCTTGACGCTATTCCACAGGAGGAAATCGAGAAGCAGTATGCCTCTGAGGCAGCTTACTTCAAGAGTGCCGGTATGGACATATCAGAGCATCTCAACCCTAAGTTCTGGGATGCTGCTGGCGAGAAGATGGCAGCCGGTGCCTACTACTCTACCTGGGGCACTGACGGCCAGTTTGCCGATGGCGGCGAAGGCAAAACGGGCGTATACAAGGCCATCAGGCGATTCACCTATGCCCTGACACGTGCCTCTCTGCAGGACGGTCCTGGCGCCAATGCCATCTGGAACATCACCAATGTGAGCCGTCCAGACCGCCCCAAGCTCTACTCTACAAAAGCATGGGCAAAGGCAATGTCGGAAGACCCAGAGGTGATTGCCAAAATCAAGGCAAACCCACAGTCACCCTATTATGCCGACGGTACTGATGCGGGCATCAAGGAGGCTGTCTACAACCTGCTGCTGCCTTCCACCAACCAGTTCGACAACCAATGGCACAAGTTCCAGCCCGAGATGACAGCCAACAACTTCTACGACTTCATGGTATGGCACAGAGGTCTGGCCATTCCGCGTGCACGCAACCTGAACGACAAGGGCGTACAGCGCGGCAAGAAGCTCTTCATGGAGTGGGGTTGCGCCAGCTGCCACCGCCCATCATGGAAGACAGGCGATGACAACTACTGGACTCCTAACATGATAGCCGGCAAACCATTGCCACGCTATAAGAACCAGACCATCTATCCATACTCTGATATGCTGCAACACAAGTTGTACATGAAGAACGACATTCATGGTTCTTGGTGCCGCACCACTCCATTGTGGGGCCGCGGACTGTCACGTATGTGTACCGGAGCTGAAGACCGTCTGCACGACTGCCGTGCCCGCAACGAGGTAGAGGCCATCATGTGGCACTGCTACAGCCAGAACAGCCACGCCTACCACTCAGCCCTCAACTTCTACAAAGCTTCGAAGGCCGACCGCGATGCAGTGGTTAAGTTCCTCCAGTCTATCTAATATTCTGCAAGCTGCATTTCATAAAACAATTTCTTGAAAAACTATTCCGCAAGAAATATATGAATCAACAAGATAAAGGACAAAGTGAATCGCAAATATTCGCTCTGCCCTTTTTCACGTTGAACAAGACCTTTCTACTTAAGGATAAGAAATCAACCAATAAAAACAAACATTTATGAATCAATTATTAAAGACAAGTGTGTTTTTGATGAGTTCCGCCTTACTACTGGGCTCATGCTCTGATGAGAACACCCCAAGCGAAGAAAAAAAGAAAGAACCTTTTGAGTCTGACGCTAAATATTTCGGACAAGAGGTAGGCAACTTCAAAGCAGAGGAGTGGTATCCAGGTGGTAAACTGGGAACTACAGATAACGTATCCTCCAACTGCTACGAGGATGAAACCCCAGCAGTTACCGATCAAGGTTTTACAGCTCGTTTCAACCAAGGAGACTTGATGGCAAGTACACCATACACGCTGAGCAACGAGCCTTACAAAGGATGGGGACCTTGCGCCTCACGCCGTGCTTGTGAATACTGCCACGCAGGCGGTTATGCTCATGGCCATAGCCGCAGCGACTTCAAGCCAGTGATGGGCAATGGCTACATCGTATCTGTCTATTACCCAGACGCACCAGGCAGCAACAACGGTGAACCTATCGACCAGCTCACCACATTTACCATGACGATGGCAGACTCCCCATTCTTGCCACAATTGAATCCAGACAAGGTAACCATCACTTGGAAAGACGTAACCTCTATGCCAAGTGGACTCGCCATGAGATTCCCTGACGGAGAACCATTCTCATTGCATTATCCTGAGGTGACTATTCCACAGGATGCTTTCAATGCAGATCCTCAACCTACCAATTATGCCGTGCGCCTCATCGCATCTTGCAACTTCCAAGGTTTGGGTTTGATCGATGCCCTCTCCAATGAGGACATTGAGGCTCAATACAAGGCTGAGAGTGAGCACGTAGAGTTGAACCCTGAGTTTTGGGACAACAATGCCAAGAAGTTGAAGGACGAAGCCTATGCAGAGGATGCTTTTGGAAAGAAATTCGTGAAGCGTTTCAACTATGACCTCTTGGAGGGATGCCTCCAGAACGACGTAGCTCTTTGGGATGAGTTGAACATCTTACGCTCAGACATCAAGCATATCTGCTCTACACCAGCTTGGGCAAAAGCCATGTCAGAGAACAAAGATGTCATAGACAAGGTGATGGCTGAAGGCAAAAACCCTTCCTCACGCTTGCATCCATACTATTATGACGGTACAAGAGAAGGTATCAAGGAGGCTTTGGCTTACTTGCTCTCACCAGATGACAATGTCAACCTCTATGATAACAAGTACTACAACTTCAAGCCTGAGATGACAGACGATCAATATCACTCTTTCATCGTTTGGCATAGAGGTATCGCCGTACCACGTGCGCGCAACTTGAACAATCCTAGTGTACAACGTGGCAAGGAACTATTCATGAGCATGCGTTGCACCAATTGTCACAAGCAGTCTTGGACCACTGGTCCAGACAACTATGGTCGCTCCAAGATTATCGAAGGCAAGGACCTTCCACATTACCCTGGACAGAAGATTTATCCATATTCAGACTTTATCCAGCACAAGTTGGACATGATCAACGACATTCATGGTTCATGGTGCCGTACCACTCCACTTTGGGGACGAGGTCTCTCACTGATTAACAGTGGTGCAGAGGATCGCTTGCACGATGCTCGTGCTCGCAACGAAGTAGAGGCAATCATGTGGCATTGCTACAGCAAGAACAGCCAGGCATACAACTCTGCGGTGAAATTCTACAACTTGCCCAAGGCAGACCGTGACGCCGTAGTGATGTTCTTGCGCTCCATCTAATATTTGTAAGTTCATTGGTATATTAGATCGCAAAACATTATCAATAAAGAAGTTGCCAAGTTTCATCGTGGACTTGGCAGCTTTTTACATCATATCGTGTAAATACTTGTCTAAAAAGCATTATCTTTCCAAAAGGAAATCGTAACTTTGCTGCAGAAATACGAAAATCAACAAAATAGGAGGTATTATTATGGCAAGACCAATCAGAGAAACGCCGATACTATACGGCAAAGCGAAAATGAAATTAAAACGCATTAAAAACAATGAAGACATTAAGCCATTCGATTGCGGTGATGCCGACTTGAATGGCTTTCTTCCTATAACAAACATACGCGATTAATGTTTTTCGACATGAACGAATTGTATTAACAAAATGGTCAAAAAGATTATTTTCACCCTTTACATTCTTGTTCTCATTAGCATGGCTGTCGCCAGCATCGTGGAGAAGAGCCAGGGTACAGACTATGTCCATGCCCACTACTATGGCGCATGGTGGTTTATATTGATGTGGGCAGTAATGGCAGCCCTCGGTGTATTCTATATCATCAAGCGAAAGGTGAAGCGTGCCTCTACGCTTGCACTCCACCTCTCCTTTGTCATTATCCTCGCAGGCGCACTGCTCACGCATATCTCCGCCAAAAGAGGAATGATTCATCTACGTATTGGGCAACCGACCGATACCTATATGGCAGCTTCCGATTCGCAAGATGGCATGGGGATGCAAGAGGAGAAACTACCTTTCTCGCTCTGCCTGCAAAACTTCGAGGCGAAGATGCACGATGGTACACAAGCGGTCGCTGACTACTCTTCCAAGTTTACTGTGACCGACGGCAACGATAAGAGCGAAGGACAGGTTTCGATGAATAATATCTACTCTCATCGCTCCTACCGCTTCTACCAGTCTTCCTATGATGAGGACGGCAAGGGAAGCGTACTCGCCATCAACGCCGACCCATACGGCATCCCTGTCACCTATACAGGCTATGCCCTTCTCTTCATCTCACTGATTTGGATGCTCATCGACCCTAAGGCAAGCTATCGCAAACTATTGGCAAGTCAGCTGCTGAAGAAGGGGGCATTGATGATGTTGATGTTTATAAGTATGGGAAATCTGCAAGCAGCAGAAGTCTTGCCAAAGGCTACCGCAGAGAAGTTTGGCGAGTTGAATATCCTCTATAACGACCGCATCTGTCCTGTTCAAACCTACGCACTCGACTTCTGCAAGAAGATATATGGTAATAGAAGCTACAAGGGACTGACAGCCGAACAAGTCTTGACCGGTTGGATATTCTACGGAGACGAATGGGCAGGCGAACCCTTCATCAAGGTGAAAAGTGGAGAGTTGAAGACGGCTATGAACTTGCCGGATTATTGCTCCATCAACCAGTTCTTCAACAAGGAGATGGGCGGTTACATCATCGGACAATATGTGCAGGAATATTACAATGGGGCACAAGACAAGTTCCATCAGCAAGCTGCCGACATCGATGGAAAGATACAACTCATAATGGACTTGCGCCGTGGCGTATCGCTCAAGGTATTGCCTTATACCTTCCCTAAGAATGTACGTGCCACCAAGGAGAATCCATTCATCAAGGTTGGTACCACCACTTGGTTCTCGCCTTCCGACCGATTACCTAAGGCAGTGGAACATCAGCATGCGCTCTATATCACCAACGTTTTCTCGTTGCTCTATGGCGACGTAAAGGCTGGAAACACGGAGCGAGTAAACATCTTCTTCGACAAGATGAAGAAATACCAGGAAGTGAGCGGTGGCAACTCCTTGCCTTCGAAGACCCAATATAAGGCGGAGCGCATCAACAATGCCTTCCCCTTTGCTACCATCCTCTTCATGGTGAACCTGACGCTGGGCTTCATCGCCCTCTTCTATACCATCTACCGCATGACCAAGAAGCGCAGTTTCAAGGCTTTGGACATCGCCCTCCCTATCCTATTGGGCATCTCCTTCCTTGCCTTGACCTTTGGACTTGCGCTAAGATGGATCATCAGTGGCAACGTACCTTTGTCGAATGGATATGAGAGCATGTTGAGCGTAGCTTGGCTTGTGATGCTGATTGCCCTTTTGATGCAGTTCAGAATCCGCATCGTGATGGTATTTGGATTCTTATTGTCAGGCTTCTTCTTGCTCGTAAGCCACATCAACCAGATGGACCCAGCCATCGGGCAGATGATGCCAGTATTGAATAGTCCGCTGCTCAGCATCCACGTAAGTATTATCATGATGAGCTATGCCTTGTTGTCACTCACTTTCATCTGTGGCATCATGGGTATCTGTATGCGCAGCCACGGCGAAGAACTGCAAGCATTGAGCCGTGTCTTCCTCTATCCAGCCTTGACCTGTATGGGGTTTGGCATCTTCATCGGTGCAATATGGGCTAATGTCAGTTGGGGCAATTACTGGAGTTGGGACAGCAAGGAGACTTGGGCGCTCATCACCTTTATGATATATGCTGTGGTAGTTCACACGCAGAGCTTGCCTATCTTCCGCAAGCCCCTCGCCTACCACATCTATATCACCCTCGCCTTCCTGAGCATCGTCATGACATACTTCGGAGTAAATTACTTCCTCACGGGGATGCACTCGTATGCATAAAAAAAATGCAATAGGCTTCGATGGCAAATGAATCCTATTGCATAGACCAATAAATGTAGCTTCATGAAGCTACATTTATTTTAGAGAAAAATATGAGCGCCAAAGGCTATAGCGGGCTTCGGGATTTAATTGTTCCAACTGCTGGAAGATGGCTTGCATATCAGCACGGCGCGTTGTCTCTTCATAGGGACAAAGTGTCTTCAGCTTGTTGAACAGAAGCGCTTCGGCTACTTGTTTTATATCCGATTCATGAACCAGACAGAGCGGACGGATGATAGTAAGGGGATAATGTTTTAAAGGTAGCCTTGGCTGCATGGTGGAATGAGACCCCTCAAAGGTGATATTCATTAATAAAGTAACGAGAATATCATCCATATGATGTCCCAAGGCAATCTTATTGAAACCATTGCTTACAGCAAACTCAAAGAGGGTCTTGCGGCGATTCCATGCACAAAGAAAACAACGGGTTTTGCGAGGATCAGTAGATTCATCAAAAGAACTATGCAGGATATGGAGACGAATCCCATTCTCTTCACTGAAATTCTGAAGATAGGTACGATCGGACTCATAAGGGATGTTATCCATGATGATATGAGCCGCTTCTACTTCGATATGCGGCTTATAGATACGCGCACGCTGAGCTAACAAGCGGACTAACTCCAGAGAATCCTTACCACCACTCAAAGCTATAAGAATACGATCACCATCCTCAAGAAGATGATAATCCACACAGCCTTTATTAAAACGCTTCAAAACTTTCTGCTCTGCCTTTATCATGTTGTCAAGAAGAGATAAGCCGCTGTCTCTTGCGAGTACAGCGGCTTATCAAAATATATTCCCTTACCTTAGATTAGGGAACGACTATTTAAATTCATTATTATCTAACATTACTTAGCGTATGCCACACTGCGAGTCTCACGGATGACAGTAATCTTCACCTGACCAGGATAAGTCATCTCGTTCTGAATCTTGGTAGCAATCTCATCAGAGAGCTTAGTGCTCTCCTCATCGTTCATCTTGTCGGCTCCTACGATGACACGAAGTTCACGACCAGCCTGGATGGCATAGGTTTTGGTAACACCAGGATAGCTCATAGCAATGGCTTCCAAGTCGTTGAGACGCTTGATGTAAGCCTCAACAATCTCGCGACGAGCACCAGGACGAGCACCAGAGATGGCATCACATACCTGAACGATGGGCGCCAAGAGCGTGTTCATCTCCATTTCGTCGTGGTGAGCACCGATAGCATTGCAGATATCTGGCTTCTCCTTGAACTTCTCTGCTATCTTAGCACCATAGAGTGCGTGTGGCAACTCGCTCTCCTCGTCTGGCACCTTACCGATAT
>USOQ01000027.1 GCA_900556395.1 Candidatus Segatella caccae
ACGACAATGAGAACTCTTATACTTCTCAGATGGTTCGTACTATCAAGTACCTCGCTGAGTTGAAGTAATACCGCTGAAGCGATATACACAACAATAATATAAGCCTGGCATTGTAAAATGCCAGGCTTTTTTGTGTTAAATACTCTCATGAAAACTCATTTATGGGTTTCTAACTCCATTTTTTCTATTTCTTTTTTTACCTGTATCAGAAAATTTTGTAACTTTGCCAACATGAAACAAACGATGATAACGATATTGGGTCCTACGGCCAGCGGTAAAACGAGTCTTGCTGCTGCCTTGGCAGCTTCTTTTCCTACCCATCAGGGTGGTCAGGAAGCTGAAATTATCAGTGCCGATAGTCGCCAGGTGTATCGCGGTATGGATATCGGTACAGGCAAGGATTTGGCCGACTATACCATTGCAGGCAAGTTGATACCTTATCATCTTATTGATATTTGTGAGCCAGGCACCAAGTACAATCTCTTTCAGTATCAGCAAGACTTCTATGATGCTTATCAAGATGTCTTGGATCGAGGAAGGATGCCCATCCTTTGTGGCGGTACAGGGTTGTATATCGAGTCGGTGCTGAAGGGCTATCACCTCTCGCCAGTGCCACAGAATCCTGCGTTGCGCGAGCAACTGGCTTGTAAGACACTGCCCGAACTCACAGAGATACTCTTGCAGCTGAAGGCAAAGAACGGTTCCAATATGCACAACCGCACAGATGTGGACACCGCTCAGCGTGCCATTCGTGCTATAGAGATAGAGACTTATAATGCCGAACATCCTTTGCCCGAACGCGAATTGCCTTCTGTAGACTCACTCATTGTAGGTGTGAGTATCGATCGTGATGCTCGGCGCGAAAAGATTACGCATCGTCTTAAGCAACGTCTGGACGAAGGTATGGTAGACGAAATCAAGGCGCTTCTTGCCAGGGGTATTCCCGCAGAAGACCTGATATACTACGGACTGGAGTATAAGTTTGTTACCGAATATGTGATAGGTAAGACTTCCTATGATGAGATGTTTCGTGGCTTAGAGATAGCCATTCATCAGTTTGCCAAGCGACAGATGACATGGTTTCGAGGCATGGAGCGTAGAGGGTTCACCATTCATTGGGTGGATGCTTTACAGCCTATGGCCGATAAGGTGGAGCAGATATGGGAGTTGACGAGAAATGTATAGTGTAATATTTTCAAGATATAGATATGGCAGTTAATCAAAACAAGTGGGGATTACTCTATTGCCCCCGTAACGGGTGGCGTGAAGGCAAGCGTTGGCAGAAGATAGAGAAGGTGTTGCGACAGCAGCATATCGACTATGATTACGTACAGAGCGAAAACCAGCATGGTGTAGAACGTTTGGTCAAGATGTTTATCAATAATGGTTATAAGACCATCGTTATTGTTGGTGGTGACTCTGCACTCAATGATGCCGTCAACTGTCTGATGCAGGTTGATAAGGCTACTCGCGATGAGATAGCCTTGGGCGTTATCCCTAATGGCATGATGAACGACTTTGCTCATTTCTGGGGCTTCTCTGATAGCGATTACGAACAAGCTATCAAGTGGCTCCAACAGCGTCGTGTCAGAAAGATAGACTTAGGGTGCATTCGCTATGTCAATAAGCATGATGAGAAGTGTCATCGTTATTTCCTCAACTGTGTCAACGTGGGGCTCATAGCTGCCATTATGAACCTGCGCCGTAAGACTCATCATTTCTTAGGTTCTCGCACCCTCTCGTTCATCTCTTCCTTCGTGCTGATGATATTCCAGCGTCTCGACTATAAGATGCACATTAAGATCAACGAAGATGTCATCAAGCGTCGTGTCATGACGATGTGTGTCGGTAATGCCCCAGGTTATGGACAGACACCCAATGCGGTGCCGTATAATGGCCTGCTCGATGTATCGGTAGTTTATCATCCACAGATAACCCAACTTTTCGAGGGCTTCTATCTCTTTGTGAGAGGCAAGTTTCTCAACCATCGTAGCGTGCATCCTTATCGCACTCGCGAAGTGGAGATATTGGAGGCTCCACATGCGCTGATAGGGGTTGACGGCAGACTGATGAACACCCCTCAAGGTGGTTATAAGATAACGGTAGAGCAAGAAGTAATTAATTTTTTGATACCAGCATAAGTAGAGGAGAGCCAGCCCATCGTGCTCTCCTTTTTTTGTATAGAGCCCAGTGTTTTCCAATCTCTGTTTCATTGAAAAACGAGGTGGTTTAAGGATAAAAACCATGATAAAACATAATTTCAACCAATTTTATCCCAAAAAACTTTGTGATACAATAAAAAATCGTTACCTTTGAACCAATCTAAAGTATAGTATTAAAAACTAAAACCTTAATATAGATCTATGAGTTATCTAAAATTCGAAAAGGCCCTGATGACTAACCTTCAAGAGTCATTACCCAAGGAGTTGTTGCGTACCAACCGCTCTGGTGCTTATTCGTGCTCTACGATTGTGGATTGTAATACCCGTAAGTATCATGGACTATTGGTTGTCCCTATTCCAGAATTGGATGATGATAATCATGTGCTCCTAAGCTCGCTCGATGTTACGGTCATTCAGCATGGTGCTGAGTTCAATCTGGGATTGCACAAGTATCAAGGCAACAACTACAATCCGATGGGACATAAGTACATTCGCGAATTCGATTGTGACAAGGTTCCTACTACGCTGTATCGTGTGGGAGGTGTCATTCTGAAGAAGGAAGTCGTGTTCCAACATTATGAGAACCGTATCTTACTACGGTACACCCTCGTAGATGGCCATTCTGCCACTACCCTGAGGTTCCGTCCTTTCCTTGCATTCCGTAGCGTGAGACAGTTTACTCACGAGAATGCTACTGCATCACGAGATTATGCGGAGGTCGACAATGGTATCAAGACATGTATGTATGCCGGATATCCCGATCTTTTCATGCAATTCTCTAAGAAAAACAATTTCATCTTCCAGCCCGACTGGTATCGTGGCGTAGAGTATCCTAAGGAGCAGGAGCGTGGCTATGCTTCTAATGAAGACCTTTACGTTCCCGGTTATTTCGAGATGAACATCAAGAAGGGTGAGACCATTGTCTTCGCAGCTTCCACATCCGAAATCAAGTCGCGCAGCTTGAAGGCTCTCTTCGACAAGGAAGTGAACGAGCGTGCTCCACGCGACAACTTCTTCCATTGTCTTGTTAATGCAGCCCACCAGTTCCATCGCCGTGAGAGCAATGACGATCGTTATATCATTGCTGGTTATCCTTGGTTCAAGTGCCGTGCCCGTGATACTTTTATTTCTTTACCAGGTTTGACTCTCTCCATAGAGGAAGACGACTACTTCGAGTTGGTCATGAAGACAGCTATGAAGGGATATTACGAGTTTATGGAGGGCAAGCCTATCACCGTTCATATAGCAGAGATAGAGCAGCCTGATGTGCCTTTGTGGGCAGTATGGGCCTTGCAGCAGTATGCCAAGGAGAAGGGTAAGGAAGCCTGCCTCAAGAAATACGGCAAGTTTATCAAGGATGTAGTGATGTATGTGAAGTGCAATCATCACCCCAATCTCAAGTTGATGCCTAACGGACTCCTTTATACCGATGGTAAGGACAAGGCTGTGACATGGATGAACTCCACAGCCAATGGTCGTCCTGTGGTTCCACGTACGGGATATATCGTTGAGTTTAACGCCTTGTGGTATAATGCTCTTTGCTTCAGTGCCTCATTGGCAGAGTTGGCTGGCAAGGAGAAAGACCAGCAGCAGTTGCTCGAAGCAGCCGAACTCACCAAGCAGTCGTTCCTCGACACCTTCCTCAACGAGTATGGTTATCTCTACGACTATGTCGATGGTAATATGATCGACTGGAGTGTTCGCCCCAATATGATATTCCCTGTAGCCTTCGACTATTCTCCCTTGTCGCAAGACCAGAAGAAGCGAGTTCTCGACATCTGTACCCGTGAGCTTCTTACACCTAAGGGCTTGCGTTCGCTCTCACCAAAGAGTGGTGGATACAATCCTGTTTATGTAGGTCCACAGAGCCAGCGCGACTATGCTTATCATCAGGGTACAGCATGGCCTTGGCTGGGCGGCTTCTATATGGAGGCAAGTCTGAAAATGTATAAGCGTACCCGCCTGAGCTTCGTAGAACGCCAGATGGTGGGCTATGACGATGAGATGTCATGCCATTGCTTAGGTACCATCAGCGAGCTCTTCGATGGCAATCCGCCATTTGCTGGCAGAGGTGCCATCTCTTTTGCCATGAATGTGGCAGAGATCTTGCGTGCGCTCGAACTACTTGAAAAATATCAATATTAAATAAGGAGGACGCAATATGAAAGTATTAATGTTTGGATGGGAGTATCCTCCTCATGTATTTGGTGGCTTGGCTACTGCCAATTTCGGTATCTCACAGGGCTTACATGCCCAGGGCGATGTGGATATTACCCTTTGTCTTCCACATCCTTTTGGTGATGAAGACCGCAGTGCTGCCAAGATAGTAGCCATGAACAGTGTGCCTATAGCCTGGCGTGATGTCAACTTTGACTATGTGCAGCAGCGTGTGGGCAACATCATGGATCCTCATGACTATTTCCGTTATCGTGACCATATCTATGCCGATTTCAATTATATGAACGTCAACGACCTCGGCTGTATGGATTTTGCAGGTGGATATCCTTCCAACCTTCACGACGAAATCAATAACTATTCTGTTATAGCAGGCGTGGTGGCTCGTTCAGAGGAATTTGACATCATTCATGCTCACGACTGGCTTACCTTCCCTGCAGGCATCCACGCCAAGAAGGTGAGTGGCAAACCTCTTTGTATCCACGTTCATGCTACCGACTTCGACCGTAGTCGTGGTAAGGTGAACCCCACCGTTTATTCCATCGAGAAGGATGGTATGGACAATGCCGACTGCATCATGTGTGTGTCAGAGCTTACCCGTCAGACAGTCATCAATCAGTATCATCAGGATCCACGTAAGTGTTTTGCCATGCACAATGCCGTTTATCCATTAAAGCAGGAGTGGCAAGACATCCCTCGTCCCGACCATAAGGGCAAGGAGAAGGTGGTAACCTTCTTAGGTCGTATCACTATGCAGAAAGGTCCTGAATACTTTGTCGAGGCTGCCAATATGGTGCTACATCGTACTCGTAATGTCCGTTTCTGTATGGCTGGCTCAGGCGATATGATGAATCAGATGATTTATTTGGCTGCCGAAAGAGGTATCGCCGATCGTTTCCACTTCCCGGGCTTTATGCGTGGCAAGCAGGTATATGAGTGTCTGAAAGATTCTGATGTCTATGTCATGCCTTCTGTGAGTGAGCCTTTCGGTATCTCTCCTTTGGAGGCCATGCAGTGTGGCACACCTACGATTATTTCTAAGCAGAGTGGTTGTGGTGAAATCCTTACCAACTGTATCAAGGTCGATTATTGGGACATTCATGCCTTGGCTGATGCCATCTATAGCATCTGTCACAATGAGAGCCTCTTCGACTATCTTTCTGTGGAAGGCAAAAACGAGGTCGACCAGATTACCTGGGAGAAGGTGGGAGCACGCATCAAGGACCTTTACCTCAAAACCTTAGGGTGGCAGTAGGTTAAGTGAAGGGTGAAGAACGAAGAATGAAGAAAGAACACAGAAGATTCTTGGGCTTCACTCATCATACAAGTTAAACGTTCAAATTCCAATTTTTTTATGAAAACAATTTGTTTATATTTCGAGATACATCAGATTATCCATCTGAAGAGGTATCGTTTCTTCGATATCGGTACCGACCATTATTACTATGATGACTATGAGAACGAGCGTAGCATCAGTGATATTGCAGAGCATTCTTATATGCCTGCCCTCACAGCCTTAGAGGATATGATCAAGGCCAACGGACAGTATTTCAAGGTGGCTTTCTCTATCTCTGGTGTGGGTATGGAGCAGTTGGAGCTACATGCGCCTCAGGTGCTCGAGAAGTTGCAGGATCTCAACAAGACAGGTTGCGTAGAGTTCCTCGCCGAACCTTATTCTCATGGCTTGGCATCTCTCGTCAACGAGGAGAGCTTTAAAGCCGAAGTACAGCGTCAGGCTGCCAAGATGGAGGAGTACTTTGGCAAGAAGCCACAGGTGCTGCGCAACTCTTCGCTTATCTATAGCGACGACATCGGTTTGCAGGCTTCGCAGATGGGCTTTGTGGGTATGCTTACCGAGGGTGCTAAGCATGTGTTGGGATGGAAGTCTCCACACTATGTCTACAACTGTGCTTTGGCTCCCAACCTCAAGCTCTTGCTTCGCGACGTGCGCCTGAGCGATGATGTATCTTTGCGTTTCAACAACAGCAACTGGGACGGCTATCCTCTCTTCGCCGACAACTATATCAATCAGATTGTTGCCCTGCCTCAAGAGGAGCAGGTTATCAATATCTTTATGGAGCTGTCTGCTCTCGGTATTGCCCAGCCCTTGTCAAGCAACATTCTGGAGTTCCTGAAGGCTCTGCCAGCTTGCGCTAAGGAAAAAGGCATCACCTTCTCTACTCCTGTTGAGATTTGCAAGAAGATGAAGTCGGTAGGCGAGTTGAATGTTCCTGACACCCTGAGTTGGGTAGACGAGGAGCGTGATGCCAGCACCTGGTTGGGTAACTCTATGCAGCGTGAGGCTTTCAACAAACTTTATAGTGTTGCCGACCGTGTACGCATTGCCAACGATCCACGTATCAATCAGGACTGGGATTATCTGCAGGCAAGTAACAACTTCCGCTTTATGACCACCAAGCCCAGCAATGTGGGTCTCGACCGTGGTATCTATAGCGATCCTTTTGATGCTTTCACCAACTATATGAATATTCTTGGCGACTTCATCAATCGTGTCAACGACCTCTATCCTTCTGATGTGGATAACGACCAGTTAGAGGGTCTTCTCACCACCATCAAGAATCAAGATGAGGAAATCGAGGTAAAGGACAAGGAGATTGTTCGCTTGCAGGCTAAGCTCGAGAAGATAGAGAAGGAGGCAGAAAAGCTTCGTTCAGAGAAGAAACCTGCTGCCAAGAAGACCGCTACTGCAGCCAAGGCTCCTGCCAAGAAGACAGCTACTAAGGCTCCTGCCAAGAAAGCTGCTGCCAAGGCCGAAACAACCGAAAAGAAGTAAGTATATTATCTTATAAACATCAAAAAGGCAATCTGTCATACAACAGATTGCCTTTTTTGTTTGTTCTATATTGACAGGTGATGAGCCTGTAGTGTACAGAGAGTAGGTTACTTTACAACGAATTTCTTGTTGTTGAAGATATAGATACCTTTCTTTAGACCTTCGTAACCTTTTTGTGCTACAACACGGCCGCTGAGGTCATAGACGTTGTTGTCTACCATAAGCTTAGCGTCTGTTGTTATGTTAGTGATGGCACTCGTAACTTTTGTTCCCTTGAGGGTGATAACCCATGCTGCTTGAGCATCCTGTGGAGTAAAGGTCATGACTCCTGTAGCAGGTGTGGCTAATGTAATATCGTAGCTGGTGTCTGTGTTTGTAGTTTTAGTACGGCTTGGGAAGCTGTATTTGTCAGAAGCATAATTGACACCATCTAATTCTGATAAGTAGCAATTCTTATTATCTTCATTAGTATAACCTGCGAATGTAGCAGAGGAAATTGTTACGTTTTCTGGTAAGTTGATCGTAAACTTTACTCCTTTGCTATACTTGATAGTATTGCTTTTAGCTGTGGCATAACCTTTGCCGGAAGTGATGGAACAACCATTGTTGAAATTCCATGTGGTTTCTGTTGAACCATTTGACAAATTGCAGGTGTTTGCTGCCAAAGTATAGGTAACGTTTCCTGCTTCTCCTGGAGTTGGATCTATAGTTGAACTACCTGTATAATCACCTGTGAGATTATTTACTTCATATTGGGTAGCAATAAGCTTTCCATCCTTGCTATTTGTAATCTTGCAACCATTTTTAAATGTTATACCATCCACAAATGCAAGGAACATACCTTTTTTGGCTTCTACTTGAACATTATCTAAGGTTATGTTCTTGACATAGCTTTCCGGTAAACCATAGATGTAGATAGGAAAATATCCCTTAGCACTTGTATTGTATGGAGTACCTGTAGATGTCACATTCTGAATAAGAATGTCGCGGAAGGCAGGTGTCTTTGGGGTTACTTCTGCTGCTGTGGCTTCAGATGGAATTGGCTTTGTACTCAGATCGTACCAAGTTTCGATATAAATAGGGTTTCTCACTCCTGTCATTGTACAATTACGGAAGATGAGATTATATACATCGCCACTTCTATCACGTTGTGATTTCAAGCGGAATCCACTATCTGTATTCTTGAAAGTGAGGTCCTCATAAATAATGTCATGCATATTATAGGTGAAACTGCCAAATGATGCACCATGTCCTGTACCCATTTTAGAATTCCAGACGTGTACATACTGGGCATTATCATCGCAAACTATGTTGTCATCACCCGTACTGATGTTACAGTCGTAGATGTTTACATGGTGTCCCCAGATAGATATACCGTCTGTGTTATGAGAAGGCTGTTCTGTCTTTGTATCTGAGGCAGGATTATAAATCGTCACATCATGGATAGTTGCATGGCTTGCCTTACCACTATTGCTGATGGTAAGATTTACACCTGGGGTGTTCTGAATCTTTATATTTCTAACCATGAAACGAGAACCCTGTTCGAAGCGGATCATGGCTCCTGGATTGAAAGTCTCCTTGTTGTCGCGAGCCAGCCACCAGCGGGTACCTTGTCCGTCGATGATAGATGTTTCGCCTTCACCTTCGATAACAACATCGGTAACATTCTTGCCCTTGTTCTTTCCTCCGATGAATACTGTCTTGTTGTTAGGAGCCTTGCCGTATTCTACGAGCTTCAGGGTAGCACCTTTGCAAAGGTGGAGTACGGTCTTAGACTTGATGCTGAGTACCTCGGTCTTACTTGTCATCTGGTCTATACTACCAAACATCCACGTACCCGCAGGAATTACTACCATACCGCCAGCAGTAGGAACAGCATCAAGGGCTTTCTGAATAGCCTTGGTGTTGTCGGCTGCCGATGTAGTGGCACCGTAGTTAGTGATGTTAAACGTATTTGCAGATGTGATGGTAGGCAACTGTGGTAACTCAACTGCTGTCCATCCCTCAGGAGTGTTCTGAGCATTTAGCTCAGCGGTGATTCCTGCAAAAGTTTGTGCTTTTGCGAATGTAGGACATACCATCAGTGCAGCAAGCACGATAGTTTTTAAGAAAGTCTTGTTCATAAATTAGGCTTATATTTATTATATGGCAAAATTACAATTATTCTATATATAATAAGGTGTAAACCTCAGAAAATTATACGAAAACGATTACGTATATATGTAGGTAATGCAATCTATTTTATAGTCACTTTCTCTACACAGGACTATCCTAACTAAGTCTTGTTTCTTGGAAGTAGGGGAGATTTTTTCTTGATAACTTCCAAGTGAAACAACAAAAAAGTGCAATGCCCGATGTGAGTATTGCACTTTGACTATTTTTGCATGAGATGATTTTTTAATTCTCTGGTTTGCAGAATGTTTTTATGTAATCAATAAGATTTACTGCATACACTTTTGGAAATTCTATTTCTTTTAGTATGTCATAGTGTCGATCGTTTGTAACGATGCATTTTGCATGTGCAGCGATAGCGCAGTCAACAAATTTATTGTCATCAGGGTCTAATTCAATTAATCCGAAATGATAGTATGGATTTATTTGAATTGTAAAAGGACTATTAATAAGGGTTTTTATAACTAATTCTGCTGTTTCAATCCCAATCAGTTTTTGCAGGATTTCTATATATTCTTCTAAGATTTCATTTGATATACATAATGTATCTTTCCCATTCATAAAATTGTCCCAAAGACAATGGTATTTACTTTTGGAAGATATAATCTGGATAAGACAGTTTGTGTCAAGGACTAATCTACTCATAATTTATAGTTTGTGTAAGTCCATATTCGCAATTTCATCCAACCGTTCTTGGTTAAGAACTCCAGAATTCCAAAGCTCGTCTAAAGACTTGTTCATTTTTTCATAATAGTATTTGAACAAGACCTCTTTGAGTTCTTGCAATCCTTTCTCTGTATTATCTGTGCTAAACATTCTCAGAAGATGAATCTGAGTAGGATTGAGTGTTGTTGCCATTTTTTTCATACTCTTCTTGTTTAGTTTTCTACTATTTTTTGCAAAGATACATTTTTCTTTTGTAACTTCCAAGTGAAACAATAAAAAAGTGCAATGCTCACATCGGGCATTGCACTTCCTATGCGCTTATGATTTTAATTTCTTGATTTCCTCTATAGATAAACCTGTGGATTGGAAAATGATGTCAATAGGTGTGTTTAAAGCAAGAAGTTTGAGGGCGATTTCTTTGGCTTTTTCTTTTTCTCCTTCAGCTCTTCCTTCAGCTCTTCCTTTTGCTTCTCCTTTTATTATTCCTTTTTCCTCTGCATGCTTATATACTGCATAATTGTCCCACATGACCATCATGCTGTTGTCGTATTTCTCCTGCTCTTCTTTTGTCAGGGTCTTTGAGTCTGCTATTTCTGCCAGTCTCTTGAATATTTTGTGCTGAGCCTCGAAAGGCATTTTCTCTAAAGTCTCCATATGCTTCAAATCTATTAATTCATTTAAGAAGATTGAAGGTTTCATCCAATGTTATTGCTTTTATATCATTTTCTTCAAAATCCTTTTTGTTTCTTGTTACTATATAATCGGCATTAGTCCTTTTTGCAGAGTAATATTGTACTCCGTCCTCAAAATCTTTCCACAAAGAGTCGTAGGAGTTGTATATGTCCGTGTTATCAACGGAACAGATTTCCATAAAATCTCTAAGGAAATTAATTTTATTTCTGAAGATTTCAATAGGCATCTTGCATCGTTCTATACATATAAAATTTGTAGTAACGAGGGATAAAGAACTAACACAGATTTGGACTTTATTTTCTTCAGCATAAGAAATAATCATAGCTGCAGCTTGATAAAATGGCTGCCTCTCCAAAATGAAATCTATAAGTACGTTTGTATCTAAAAATAGTTTCATAGATATTTCTTTATTGCTGAATCTGATAATTCTTTTTTGTAATCAAAGGACAAGTCTTTAGGGCATATAAAACCGCTCTCCAATGCTTTCACTTTTGGAGAGATATAATATTTTTCTGAAGTAGCGTCTTGTGAATTAGTTTTAATATTATTCATCAGGGCTTTCATGCCAGCCTTGATAGCTTCTGAAATACTTATATTATTAAGTTTAGCATATAATGCTGCTTCATTATAAGTTGTATTATCGAGATAAATTGTTGCCATATTTTTTCAATATTATAAGTTTATTTTTTGCAAAGATACATTTTTTCTTGACAACTTCCAAGTGAAATAATAAAAAAAGTGCAATGCCCGATGTGAGCATTGCACTTTAATATAATTTTGTTAGTTGGATTACTTCCACTTAGAAGCACCTGCCTCGCTATCAAGGTTTGACTTGAACTTGAATTCACCATTAGCTGGAGCAGTCCAAAGATCAGTCTCAGAACCCTTGAAGTCGATGAGACCTTCAATACCGTATGTAACAGCGTCAGCACCGATAGGTGTGTAAGCAAAGTTAGTCTTGTAAGAACCTGCTACAGAAAGCACTGTGCTTGCACCATTCAGTAGAACACTTCCCTTGACACCAGGGGTGTAAAGTTGAAGTTTTGCTCCTGCACTTCCATCAGTTGCCATAGAAGGACCAAAGATGCTGTTGGTGATGTTCAAGTTTGCTGCATTTGTAGCAAAACGGAACAATGGTGTGTTAGCATTTGCTGTAGTTTCCATTGGAGCATAGCAGAATGTACAGTTGTTTACATTTACAGTAGGAGCCTGGGCAGTCTTACGTAAGTCGCAAAGCATAATAATGTTTGTAATAGTACAATCATCGAATGTTACGTTGCGGAAATCTCCACCCTTATCTGCGATGGTTACAACACCCTGATCACCGACACCATCAATAGTACAACCCTTGAAGGTAACGTTCAGGAAGTTGTCGTTGTTCTTCTGACCTCTTACTACACCACGGAAACCGCGGATGTAGCAATCGTTGAAGATGAGTTCACTGATGGTAGAACCAGTACCGCTGACATTGATAACCTGACGGCCACCGAAGCCCTTATCTGTACCAGCGAGGAACGCATCCTTGTCAGCTTGCTTATCGCTAATCATATCGATGCTTTCGAACTTCACCTTATCGATATTAACACCCTTCTTGACGTTCATACCGCCGGAGAAGGTGAACTGAGCGTTACCGCCCAATGTCATACCGGTAATGAAGGTTACATTGCGGTCGAGATTGATAGCATTGCTAATCTTGTATTCCTGTTCACCACGGAGGATGACAGTCATACCGTCTTTAACCATATCCCAGAACTCAGCAGTCTTCAATGTATCCTTAGCTTCCTTAGCATCCCAGTTGCGGGTATCCAGCCACATACCTTCTCCATACTTTTCGTCGAAGTTGACACTTGCCTTGGTAGTTGCTGTTGTTTTACCTGCATAGGTGTTGTTGTTGAAGTCTGTAGAACTGTCGTATGTCTTGAATGTGTATGATGTTTCTGGCTGCAAGCCGTAAATATCTACATATCCCTGAGCATAGTCAGCATCGCTTACTTTAACTGAGATTATATCTTGGTTTTCTGCGTCTTCAGCAGGGCAAGCCATAACATATTTGATTTTCTGACCACCTTCTGCCCAAGATACACGAGCTGCATTATCAATAGCCTTGGCTCCTGAAACCTTAGTAGGGTAGTTGATGCTCTGAGCCTTTACCTCATAATACTCAGATTCCTTGTTATCACCAACACACTTAATTCTGACTGCATACTTTTCGTCCCATCCTAAGTCGTCGAAAGTATAGGTGTCATTTTCAGTAGTAGCTGTTTTGATAACTTTCAAGTGGTTTGTGCCATCCTCATCTGTAGATGTCACAAGTCCCAATTCCAACTCATAACCTGTAGCACCCTGGATTTTGTCCCATTCTACCTTCAAGGTGTTTGAGTTGACAGTTGCGCTTGCAATTGGACGGAACAAACGAGGTGCATCGCCCAAGTTGTCATCGTCGCTACAGCTCACCATAGTGGTTCCAACTGTTGCAGCGAAAAGCATAGTCAATATATATTTATTGTATTTCATAATTACTTACTTTTTATTTGTTATGGACTACATAACTCTATTACTTATTGCGAATGGCATAACCATCGTTCGACAATACGCCGTTTGAAGAAGCGATGTTGTCCTTAGGGATAGGCAGAATGTATGGAGTTACCTTATGGCGGAGAGGCTCCATATCTTCAGCACCTGTTGTAACAACTCCGTCTGTCAAACCAAACCATGAGTATAAGAAAGCCTCATTCATGACACCCTTCTTGATAGGGTTGCCATCTGCGTCGGTTCCATACTTTGTGTTTGTTGTTGGATCAGTATCACTGACAGACATGTATGTATCCAAGAACTTGATATATTTCAAACCATCGAAAGAAGCTCCTGCAGTCTTGATGTCATCATCTGCAAGTGTTGTTGCCTCTTTGTATGGGCTTGCGCTATTATCACGATAAGTGAAATAGTTGTTCTCGAACTGAACCTCGCCATTTACATAGTTGTAGTAGAGACGTGGTGCGATGCCCATATCAACAATTTCTTTAGTCTTGTCGTAGACGAATTCACCATTCTCCAGACGAAGCTGGTTATAGTTCATAGTTACGTCACGAACCCACTCCATAGTATTAACGATGGCGTCTGAGTAGTAATTCCAACGGACGAGGTCGAATTTACGGATGCACTCGCCACCAAATTCCCAAGCACGCTCGTTGATAATAGCTTTCTTAAAAGAGTCGTAATCGTTGAGATTGTCAACGTATTCATTCACCATCTCGTTCTTGTTGGTTGCATTTACAAAGGCACGGTTACGTACTCGCTTCAACATATCCTTTGCCTCTGTTGTTGGGCCATTGTTGATTTCATTATCAGCCTCAGCGAGGAGCAACAATACATCAGCATATCGGAGGATAGGGAAGTTGATACCAGTACCCTTAGATTCAATGTTGTTGACACTCAAATCCATGCGGCACCATTTTGCAGGCTGGATGTTGACACCATCAACAGCACCTTGTTTGTTGTCATACAACCAACGGTAGTTAGCGCAAGTTGCCTTAAGACGCTGGTCTTGTGCGTTGAATGAGCATGCATAGCTTGGAGTCAGGGTGGTATAAGTAGTACCAGCACCCTTAGAACTTGAAACTACGCTCAAACCAAGGCACCAACCGATGTCACCACCAGAGTTTGGTACATAACCCATCTCGAACAATACATCACCATTAGCTGGGTTGCAGCCGTTGATTTCATTATCAAAGATCTTCTTGAAGTTGCTGTTGAGCTGACGGTCCTTCAAGGAAATCAACTTCTTGGCATAAGCCTTAGCAACCTTGTAGTAATCGTCTGCAGAAGTAGCTGTAGCCTCGTTACCATTCTCATCTACATAATGTACAGTATATTCATCACCTGTACCTGTGCTGCGGGCCATTGTACCATCAGCCTGCATAGAGTATCCTGCACGGAACATAGCCAACTTGGTGATGAAACCAAGAGCGAATTCACGGTTCATGCGCTCTACTGTAGCTTTGCTGCTCCACTGCATCTCGCCCTCATTGTTGATGAGGTCCTGAATCAAGTGAGTATAGATGATGTTCTTGTCTGTACGTGGATCATTGTGCATATCGTCCTTTGAAGTAGGAGTTGTTGCAAATGGTACGTCACCCCAGAAGTTACACATCAGGAAATACCAATATGCACGAAGGCAGATTGCCTCACCATGAAGTTGCTTCATATCGGCATCTCCATTCTTGTAAGCATCGCTTGCTTCAATTCCTTGAATACACTGGTTGGCGAAATCGATGGCTTTTTGAGTGTTGTTCCAGCAGTTCTTGATATCACCGAAGTATGATGGGTTAAGGGCCCAGATACCGCGACGTGTTGTCTCTGTAGCTTGAGCCTTCTTTACGAAACCGATCTCTACGTCAGTATTCTGCATCCAGTTGGTGCTCATACGTGATGTATAAGTATCCTCGCAGAAGTAGGCATATACATTGTCTACCATCTTGCGGGCATCTGTTGTGTTTGAACACAGATAATTTAAATTATCGGTAGATAAAGTCTCTGTGTCCAATAAATCACTACAGGAGTTGAAACTTGCTCCTGCAATGAACATTGAAATATATAGAAATATACGTTTCATAATTGTATTTTGTTTTCTATTAGAATGAAATGTTAGCACCTACAGTCCAAGAGAATGACTTAGGATATGATGAGAAGTCTGCACCAGGAGTCAAACCGCTGGTCTTGCTGCCACGGATAGATGAGTTAACTTCAGGGTCATAACCTGAGTAGCTTGTCAGGCAGAACACGTTAGTCAGTGTGCAGTACAAGCGCAAAGAGTTGCATGCAAATTTCTTTGTCCACATTTTAGGGAAAGTAAAGCCTACAGTCAAGTTCTGCAAACGGAGGAACGAACCATCTTCAACTGCCCATGATGTTGGTACAGGGTTGTTGTCTGACAGTGTTGCTGCACTCCATATAGAAGCATTTGCATTCATATTCTTCAATGTCTCATAATCTGTGATGATTTCACCTGTTGCTTGATCCATGTAAGTCCATGCCTTACCACCCAAAGTTACAGGAGTCATTTCCTGACGGAGACTTGCGTATGTGTTACGATATGACTGAGATGTAACCATCTTGTCGAGGTTGTAAACATCGTTTCCTACTACGTAGTTGAAGTTTGCAGTGAGGTCAAACCACTTGTATGTAGCATTGATTCCAAAACCACCCTGGAACTTAGGCTGGGTCTTACCGATGATGGTGCGATCATCCTCAGAAATCTTGTTGTCGCCAGTAAGGTCTCTAACTTTCATTGCACCTGGGCGAAGACCAGCCTTAGAGCCTGCTGTGATGTATGTACCATCTACAACGCCATCTTTCAAGATGTAGTTACCGCTCTTGTCAAATACAAACTGAGTCTTGCCGTTCTCATCGGTTGTGGTCTGGAAATCATCAACAGTATAGAAACCGTCGCAAATGAAACCATAAACGAGTCCGAGAGGCTGACCAACAACTACTCGGTAGTCATCATATCCGCGCATATCGGTAGAGAAAGCACCTGAGTTATATGACTGATAGGTCTGTCCACCTGCTAACTTATCAACTTTGTTCTTGTTGATACCTACATTGAAGTTGAAATTCAAAGAGTAATCCTTGTGACGAAGGATAGCTGCATTCAAGTTCAACTCAAGACCACGGTTAGATGTCTGACCGATGTTCTGTTGCATAGAAGTATAACCGATTGCTGTAACAGGAGCATCAAGGAGAAGATCCTTTGTCGTGTTCCAGTAATAATCCAAGCTACCAGAAATACGCTCACCGAGGAAACCGAAGTCCAAACCAATGTTACGTGTAATAGTTGTTTCCCACTTCAAATCTGGGTTAGCCAACTGAGAATTGTTCAAAGTATAGTGTGGGTTCTGTTGGTTGCCTGCACCATAATATTTGTTATTACCGTAAGCTCTGTAGGTAGTCTCATACATAGCAGAATTAATACGGTTGTTACCTGCTGTACCAAATGAAAGGCGGAGCTTCAAGTTTGACAACCAGTCCTTGGTGTTCTTCATCCAAGGCTCCTCTACAATACGCCATCCAAAAGCGGCTGCAGGGAAGTATCCCCAACGGTTGTTCTTCACAAACTTAGAAGAACCATCAGCACGCATGGTGAATGTAAACAAATAGCGGTCTGCGTATGAATAGTTCAAACGGCCAAAGAATGACAGGGTGCGGTCTTCCTGACCCAGTGATGAGTTGATTGTACGAGAACCTGTTGCGCCTGAGTTTGATGCAAGGCTTGCAAACATCTTCTCTGGGGTAATATCCTTTTGGAAGTATTTAGCAATCACATTAAGACTTTCGTTGTTTGATGCTACATACTCTTGACCAATCATGGCATTCAGGTTGTGTACCTTATTAAATGTCTTATTGTAAGTCAAGGTGTGGGTCAAACGAAGTTTCCAGGTGTCTTTCTTGGTCCATTCGCCCATAGGAAGACTACCGCCATCCTTCACAGACTTATCACTTAATGCTCCATAGTAATCTTTCTGCTGGAAGAAAGTATAGTCGTAACCAGCCTCTGCACGGTAAGTAAAGTTCTTCAGGAACTTCCATGTGATGGCACCATTATAGTTATAGCGGCGTTCATTCTTTCTTCTCCAGTAGTCATTTACCTTGTCTTGCAGACTGCGGGTAATAGCGATGTACTCATCGTACTCATCGTCTGGAAGAGTTGATGGGTCAATGTCGAGCTGATCGTAGAGACCATTAACAGGACCTTTGGTGATAGTTTCGTAAGAACGAATCTTGTAAGTACCACCACCAGTACCTACACCTTTAGTAGTTACGTCAGCAAGACGCATACCGAAGTCAAGCTTTAAGTTCTTGCAAATCTCATGATTCAATTTGAAGTTTACGTTGAAACGGTCATAACCATTAGTCTTCATCAAACTGTTATCGGTTGTGTATGTACCGCTCAAGTTGAACTTTGTCTTCTCAGAACCACCGCTCACGCTGATATTATGAGACTGAGACAATTCATGGTTTCCAAACATTTCATCTTGCCAGTCGTGTCCCTTCTGATACTGATACAAGTCAAGGTCTCCGAAAGAACCGAAACGTTTTTCGAAGCTGCTGATATCAGATGTTCCGCGGAGAGCAGCACGCTCATAGTTGTACATGACGTACTGATAAGGTGTCATTGTGTCAAGAGTCTTTGCAATGCTCTTACCCTGAATGAATCCATTGTAAGAAACAACAGTCTTACCAGACTTTGCACCCTTGGTTGTTACCAAGATAACACCATTTGCACCTTGAGAACCATAGATAGCAGTAGAAGCTGCATCTTTCAATACGGTAATGTCCTCAATGTCTGAAGGAGCAATATCACCGATGGTTGATACAGGGAAACCATCTACGATGTAGAGAGGAGAGTTGTCACCAGTGATAGAACCACCACCACGTACCTTGATGATCATTTCTGCATCAGGAGAACCGTCTGTAGTTGTAATCTGTACACCAGGGAGCTTTCCTGTCAAAGCTTCCGCAGCATTAGTTACAGGAGCTTTTGTCAGATCGTCACCCTTAACGGTAGCAACAGAACCTGTCAAGTCCTTCTTTCTTGCGGTACCATAACCGATAACGACAACGTCGTTGAGGCTGTTGGACTCGTCCTCGAGCTTAACGGAAACGGTTGATTTACCTGCAACATTTACGATCTGAGTCTTCATACCGATGTATGAGACCTTCAGTTTCTTACTGTTGCCTTTCAATGTTAAGGTGAAATTACCATCAATATCGGTAGCAACGCCATTGCTCTGCACACCCTGCTCGAAGACAGAGGCGCCGATAACTGGCTCGCCCGTATTGTCGATAACTGTACCCTTTACGGTTTGCGCAGATAGGCTTGCTGCAAAAAACAGCATCATGCTAACCAACGCAATTCTAATTTGTTTTAAATTACCAGACATACATTTATTTGGTTAGATTAGTAAAAAAATATATTTCTTCGCTGCAAAGATACTATCTTTTTTGGTTTTTTAATAAATATGGAGAGTTAAAATATACGTAAACGTTTTCAATGTTTGCGTAAAAAAGGTGTTTTTTAACGTAAAAAGAGGTGCAACACCCACGCATGGGGTTGCACCTCTTTGTTAAATATTCAGATATTCTTTTACTTCAGTACCACTTTGCTGGTCTTTTTGCTACCATCGGCAAATGTCTTGACGATGATGTTGATGCCACGTTGCAACTTGCTAATCTGCATACCATCTGTGGTGTAGATAGCTGTAGCAACTACCTGACTCTCAGTAGCGATGTTCTCAATGCCAGTGCCAGTGCTTGCTACAGTAGCTTCGCCCAAACCACCCATCTCGTTGGCAGCACGGACACTCCATGTTGCTGAAGCATCGTCAACGTTGTAGGTAGGCTCAACGGTGAAGTCAACCACCTTGCCGTTCTTGCATACAGCCCAGAGCAGAGCGTAGTTGCTGTTATCCCATGTCAGGTTGTTACCGGCAATCTTCACATTGGTAGGAGCAGAAGCCTGCTCGGTGGCAGCTGTAGGATCCCAATCGTCATCGCCACCCATCACTTTCTCTATGGTGTAGAATGCAGCTTCCTCTGCTGTGAGGACTGGGTTTCCTGCTGTCTCGTTGCGATGGTTGGTATAGTTGTTTCCATCCTTAGCATCGTAAGCATCATAAACCTGCTTTCTTCCGCTCAGATCTACTGCAGTGCCTGTAGCTGTGGTAGAGTTGTATTCTGCAAAGCGCTTAGGATAACCACCGCTCATCTCGTCCCAACCTGCTGCTGTAGGAATCACTTCCATCTTGGTGTCGATGAAGAGAGCGATAGGAGTGCCCTTGCCCCAAGGACGACCGAGCTTGTACTTACCGTTGATACCTGCGGTTGATCCGTCCTTGATGGTACAATCCTTGAAGATATAGCCATACTGGGTAGGCTGTGAAGGTACGGCGAGATAGCCGGTGCCACACATCAGGAGATCCACATTATTATAATATACGTCACCCTTACCGCAGAGGTAGTCGGTGTTACCACGCAGAATACCACCCTCGAAGTAGAAGCGGCCCTTCTGGTTGTTGGATACGTAGGTGTCCTGATAAGCCCAGAGGTTGACGTTCTTACAGATAGTCTTGTTACTCTTGTCGTTGAGTACGATGTCGCGACCCTTGCCGTCGCCCATGCTGCTGTACATCTTGATGTCCTGGAAGTAAGTGTTTGTTGCACCGCTTTCCAAACTCAATACATCACCACGTCCGATACCTTCCAGTACGTTTGCGATATTGTAGCCATTGCTGCTTTCTACTGCTGGTACGGTATTGGTGATAGAAGTATTCTCATTGCTTTCACCGATGATAGATACATTAGGTGTATTCATATAGGTAGTAGCACTTGGATACTGCTTGCCATCGATACCAGTCACCATGCTGTTCGGGTTGGCAGGAATCTTATAGTCGCCCTGTTTGATGAAGATGCGGAAACGCTTACTGGTATCAGTACGCTTGGCTGCTGCTGCGAGAGCTTCAGTGAATGTTCCGTCTGTTGGTACGATGAAGTCATAGAGAGCCTTGGTTACTGCAGGCTTCTCCTTGGTGGTGAAGCTGAAGGTGATATCGCTCTGGATGGCATTGTCTGTCAAGTCGGCTACTGAACCTGCAGCGAGTGCGAAGGTGTATTCGGTAGCATAGCTCAAACCCTTGTAGGCAAAGGTGATGGTCTTGCCAGATACGGTACCGGTCAACTCCTGACCATTGAGGGTTGCCTTGGCGTTTTCTGTCAGTTTCACCTTCTCATCGAATGTCAATACAATCTTACCATTGGCTGAAGCATTGGTTGCACCTGCTGCAGGTACCTGGCTCTTGAGTACAGGAGCTGTGCCGTCATCGAAGAGCTTGGCTGTACCTGTGATATAGATCTGAGCGAGAGCAATACCGTCGTTGGTACCTGTTGTTCCCTTGACAGATGAAGTCTTGTCGGCAATCCAGCGAACATATACTGCAGCCTGGTTGTTGGCTTCGGCAGGGAGAGTGAACTCGCCTGCTGTCCAAGCCTTGGCTCCTGGCATAGCGATGGCGCCAACCTGGGTCCATTTCTCGCCATCAAGAGAGTACTCTACATTGTAGGTCTCGTAAGCATTATAATTGTAGAGCATGCAGCTCTTTACCTTGATGTCGGTGAATGCTGTGGCGTTGAACTTGGTCTGCCAGTAGGTTTCACCTAAAGCCTTTGTTGAAGTCTTGGTCCAGTTGACAGCTGCGTTCTTGCCTTCGTAACCACCAGCCTTATTGCTCTTGTCGAGCCAGCCGTATGAGTTGCCTTCTGCATCACGGAGTACGAGCTGTACAGCGTCATTGTCTGCTGCTGCAAAGTCGGCAGTGCGACCTTCCTTGCCTTCCTGATAGAAGTCCCATGCCACGATGTAGTCCTTGGCTGAGAATGTGGCAGTGAAAGCCTGGTCAGCATTCATCGTCGTCTTGATTTCTGCTGTTGTCTCACCATTGCTCCAGTTGTTGAAGTCGATGATGTCGTTTCCTGTTGCTGTAAGAGTTACCTCTGTACCTTCCTCATACATTTTCTTGCCATCTACCATCTCTGGGGCAGGAGAGAGAGTCACCATATAGTCCTTGGCACCGCCTTCTACGTTTACGTCGAGTGCATAGGTGTTTACCTTCTTGTAGTTGGCAGTCAGAGTCTGATCTTCTGTCACTGTGTATTTGAATTTGCTTTCAGTAGAAAGCTCTGTGCCGTTCTTGTCTGTCCAGTTGACAAACTTGTAACCGAATTTATCTGCAGCAGTTAGCGTTACCTCGTCGTTCTCCTGATATTCGTCAGACTTAGGATAGACGGTAACGTCTGCGATACCTTCAGGATTGGTTACGACAGAGAGTTTGTATTTGTTTACTGCAACGAGTGTTCCGTTGACGGTTCCTTCGATCGTAACAGGACCGAAAACTGCCTGCTTGTTAGTAGCTACGCCGATAGTAGATGTCAGGTAGAAGCCATCTGTACCAGCCAAGGCTGCCTGCTGCTCTGCTGTCAGTGTGATTTCAAACTGATGGATAGCGGTTTCGTCATAAGCTTGATCTGATTTAGCCTTGCCTTGACGCCATGCGGTATAGGTGCCTAATGCTACTACTTCTCCGTTTGCCTTATGGGCGCTGATAACGATTCCCTTTTCTACATTCGTACCACAGCGGTTTACATAACCACTTACCTTGGTTGGGGTGAAAGTAAGTCCTGCAGCAGGACGAACAAACCAGTTGATTTCTGTTTCCTTCTTTCCTGAGTCATTATTAATTTGGAGACCTTTGATACCTGAGGGTGTTCCATCGGCCTTGGTAATTTCGAGAATTCCTTTCAAAGATAAGTTTGCTCCGTAATCAAATGCGATGGTGCTGAAAGCATCAGTTGGAGATGTGGTGTTGGCACTTGCATTGCTGAGGTCGTTCATTGCAAATACGACGCTGGCAGCCTCGTTGTTGAAAGTCTTGCCTACAGGTTCGCTTGCAATGACAGGAAGAGTTCCTTCTGCTGTCGTCGTTCCTAAAGAGTAAGTGAGGGTAATGTCACTTGCCTTTGTAACGACTGAAACGAGTAGGACTAAGCATAGTAGTCCGAATCTTAGTAGATTTCTGTTCATTTGTTTGTTACTTTTTTAGGTTATATATATTTATATTGTTTCCAATAAATAAGAGTAGGAGTTAAGGCTACTGCTTTTGGTCACAAAGTTAATGTAAAAAACTGATACTTGCGACACCTTATTATAATTAAAAGCACGTAAACGTTTACGGCTTTTTCTGACTTGCCAGTCTTGCAAGTTATGCTTTTATGTTGTACTTTTGCAACGAAGTCATATCAAAAGACTAATTTCTTAAACATAAAACAAACAATAACAAACTAAAAACAAACGATTATGAAGAAATTCTTTACTCTTATTGCAGCTGTCGCTATGGCAGCAAGTGTGAATGCACAGACTCAGGAATGGAACTTTAGTAAATGGAATGCTGCTACATTCAATGAAACAACTACACAGGATGGCTTGACAGTTTATGCTGGTAAGGATTCTAAGGGAAATCCTTGTGCTGTTACCGTTGATGCCAACAACAAAACTATTGATGGCGTAAAGTATACACAGCGTTTGAAGTTTGGTGGCAAGGGTGACTTCGTTGACGATGCTACTCCTAACTACCGCGTGTTGGCTTTCGATGTAACAGGTGCTTGTGATGTTTATGTAGCTTGTACAACTTCAAACAAGACTGATGCTAAGGAATTGTACGTAGATGCTTTGGCAACAGGTGCTTCTGAAAAAACTAATGTAGGTAAAATCTCATTGGCTGCTAATGAAGTTAAGGGTGAGACTGTTCACTATACTGGTGGTGCCGGTAAGATTTTCTTGTATCCTAATGGTGGCTTGAATATCTATACCATCAAGGTTACTTCTGGCACTTCTGGCATTTCAAACATCAATGCTTCTGAGGCTGCTAACGAGGGTGCTACATTCAACCTCCTCGGTCAGAAAGTGGTAAGCAATGCTAAGGGTCTTGTTATCAAGAACGGCAAAAAGTTCATCAACAAGTAATATCGTTCATCTCGTGCCAAGTGATTCATTTGGCAAAACACAAGAATAAGGGTCTTCTGCTTCGGCAGAAGACCTTTATTCGTTTCTGATGCACTGGGGAGGGCGTGGTCAAACCTTCATCTTTCTTGTTTTGAGCAAGTATGCACTGGGGAGGGCGTGGCATCCCCCAGCAGCATGAGATGGTCAACAGGACTCGTTAATAATTTATAAACTTAATTTTGGTAACAGCTCAGTACCTCAATGGGCATGGGTAGTTACAATAAAGACCTTTAACGTTAAAATAATGCAAGAAGTTTGGCGGTGTGAGGTGAAAAATGTATTTTTGTAACCTAATTCTGTTAAACGTTTTAAAAAGAGTAGATTATGAAAGCAAGAGCGATAGAATTAAAAGAACCACAGTTAGTGGTTTCAATATCAGACCCATCTTTGGTCAATAAACTTAAAAGTGCCATTCAAATGCTCAATGGAGTAAGTTCAATTTCGGTTTTGAAACCCAAGAAAACAGAATTGGAACTTGCTGAAGAGGATGTTGCTAAAGGTAGAGTTACACAATGGAACTCTGTTGATGAAATGTTTGACACGATTCTTGGTAAGTGATGTATAAATTAGGAACAACTAAAAGATTCGACAAAGCGTTGAAACTTTGTCAGAAGCGTGGCTATCCAATAGAGAAATTACAAAATGCGATTTCCCTATTGGTAGAAAATGGTATGTTACCTTCAGAATACAAACCTCATATACTTCATGGTAATCATGAAGGTGAGTGGGAAGCTCATATTGAATCAGATTGGCTTTTGATATGGGAACAGAATGATACGGAATTGACACTATTGATGTTAACTACTGGTACTCATTCTGATTTGTTTGGCAAAACGAAAAGATAAAATTCTTAAAAAATGAAAGTACTTGCAAGTGCCAATGAAAGTACTTTCAACAGCCAACGCAAGTACTTGCGATGGCAATCGTAAGTACTTGCGTTTTTCGGGGTACTTTTCATCAAAAAAATCCAATAGGGGATTGACGAAATAAAAAAAGGTTCTCTGCACAACGCAGAGAACCTTGCTATTTTTTTTCTCTCACTAAGGAGAGGAATGATTACTTCTGTACGAACTTCTTGCCAGCCTTGATGACTACACCCTTGTAAGCCTTACCTACCTTCTGACCTGCGAGGTTAAATACAGGAGCGTTGGCGTTAGCAGCATCAGTTGTGATGTTAGCAATGCCTGAGGTTGCACCATTCAAAGAGTAGAGTTGATTATTCTTGTCAATTTCGTAGGTTTCACCGTATTTCTTCAACAGACCCTTTACGATGACTACGTCACCCGCTTTAAGTTGGTCAGCTGATGTGAAATCAGCACCTTCGAAATATTTACCACTATAAATTTTCAGTTCTTCTGTAGCTGTACCATCATCTGAAATGTTGTATGTCAAGCTATTATATGTGGTGTTGAGTGTACCTACACTTGAGATAGTACCCTTTACATAAACTTCAGTAGATAAACCTTCACCTGCGTCAATCAGCTGTTTTGCCTTTGCTACTGTATAAGCTGTCTCTGGAGTGTTTGAAATGTCAACGATGATAGGAGCATCGCCTACCTTGTAATATTCAACAGTTTTTACGGTAATTAAACCATTAGATTTTCCTTTTTGGCAATCGAATAACAATTTGTAATAGCAGTTCTCTTTTGGAGTCGTTATTGTGAAAACTGCATCTCCTGCTGCAATCTTTTCGAGGTTGACAGTCTCGAGAACGTTTTTTCCTTCTTTGTCTGATGTAACTTCAAGTTTGATAGAGTTCACGGAAGCTGTTGTTACTTTATCTATATTAACAACAACAGAAGAAATCGCTTTGTCGATTGCAAAATCCGTAGTAATGGTTCCTATGGACGCACTGGTCTTGTTGCCACATCTTATATAATTCCAACCGTTGTTCCAGTAGCTGTTGTTGAAGTTTTTAATTGACCATGTGTCTGTACCAATTTTTGCAGTCCATGTCTCGTTGTAGGCTTGTACTTTGTTGTTGTCTTTATTGTCATCAGGAAAGGTCAACGTTTTGTAAGCCTGTCCAAAGCTGACATTAGCAATAAATGCCAATACAGCGATCATTGAAATGCGTAAAATTTTATTCATAAACGTAAGATTTAAAAGATTATAAATGTGTGTAATTTAACTCTTTTGCAAATATAGTAAAAAAACGAATAGGTTGTTCTAAAAAAGTGATTAAATTTCGATTAAAATGTAAAAAGGTCGAAAAAAGGACATAAAACATCCCTTTTTCGACCATGAAGGATTGGCAATTCTTTATTTTATCACTTTATCTGTAGCGGTTTTGCCATTGTTGTAGGTTATCTTTCTGATGCAGATACCTTTTGCAGGAGCATTGAGACGAGCGCCGTTGAGGGCATAATACGTGATGGAAGCCACTTCGCCCTTGTCGACAACCGTCTGACTGATACCTGTAGAGATAGAGGCAGGATAATACTCATCGACCGCATTGTGGGCATCAGCATTTTCTGACTTCATGATGTTCTCTACCAACGAGTTGGCATATACCTCTATATTGGTATAGTAACTCTTAGCGTCGAGCGAATAGGTGAGGGCATCACTTGCATCGTTAGGATTCAGACCGTTGGCTTTTTCCCATTCATCAGGAATGCCATCCCCATCGCTATCGAAACCAACAGGACGAGAGCCTGTGCCGAAGTTGGTTTCCGTATAACCCTTCACATCTGCTACCTTGTCGATGATACCAGGCGAGTTGGTGATGCTTCCCTTATAGGTGGCAGTACCCGTCTTGGCCTCTTCCATGTATCGGGCGTCTATTTCGTCGCGGTAGAGGGATGCTCCTACATAGGCTAAAACTTTTTCGTATGCTTCGTCAGCAGAGTGGGTGGTGACGATACCTGTAGGAGCAGGTTGCTCCATCTTGATCTTGACGCACGAAACTCCGTTGATGGTCTTATGTTCTACCGCATCACCATAAAAATTCTTCTTGTCGGCTGAATAAATCTCATTATTGTAAGTATAAGTACCCTCGTCATAGTTTACACCCTTCCAGTCTTTGTTCTTTGTAACAATTCCCTTGGTAGTTTCCGTGGTGTTGCCATTGATAAAGTATCTGCTGGTCATTCCGTAGAACTCTGGATGGCTCTTGTCTGAATTACTGCTGGTGGATACGGTTACCAGGGTAATTCGGTCTTGGCTTCCTCGCTCCTTACCAGTGCTCACGGCTACCTTGATGCCGTTCTGGGTTGTACTATTCAAACTCTGACTGGGACCTGCCTTATAGTAGTTGTTGACGATGTTGATCTGTCCACCACCAGGACCACCATAGCAGGTGCCCTGTGCGTTATACATCACGCAGTTGCGGAAATCCACGTTTTCTGCCTGTACGGTGTTCTGCCATTGGTAGGTGCTGTATTCTTTGTTGCTGGTATAGCCCGTCCATCCATATCGTGCCCCATTGAAGCGAGGACCACGATTCATGACATGAGCAATGAGGTTGTGGTGAAAACTTGCCAACTTACCACCCCAGATGCCGCCATAGCCATGAGCGCCCTTGGAGTGACCAGGGTTGGTAAGACTTTCTGCGATGGTACACCACTGCATGGTGAAGTTGTTGTTGTCGTAGAACGAAGCCACCTCGTCGATGCTCCAGCTGAAGGAGCAGTGGTCGAAGATGATGCCCGTCTTGTTGCGCTGCCATGTGGCATCAGCACCGTCGTTGATGTTCTTCTCCTGTCCACGGCGAATGCGGATGAAACGGATGATGTTGTTGCTGCCCGGTTGAACGGTATAATAGCGCAGGGTAATGCCTGGCGAGGGAGCAGTCTGTCCGAGGATGGTGATATTGTCGGCTATCTTCAGGTCTGACTTCAGGGCGATGACGCCTGCCACATCGAAGATGATGATTCTCTTGCCCGACCTGACTGCCTCTCTGAAAGATCCTCTTCCGCTGTCGTTGAGATTAGTTACATGAAAGATGTTACCGCCTCTTCCTCCAGTAACAAATCTACCATGGCCTTCGGCTCCTGGGAAAGCAGGAGTCTGTGCCATGGTAGATATGCTGATGAGTGAGGCTGCAATGATAGATAATGATTTCTTCATTTGTTAGCCTGATTTTATAATTATAGAACTTTTGCAAGTTCAGAAGTTAAAGGAGTTAAAGGAGTTAAAGGAGTTATCGCTCCCTACGGTCGCTGAGGAGTTAAGACAATAGTCTTTTTGGCGTAGTTTTTAAGCAGCAAGACATACGTCTTAACTCCTTAACTTCCTTAACTCCTTTAACTTCCTGATATGCGAAATTCAGTTACTTTTTTTACTTGATAAGACCTTGTTGTTCCATTTCGAGACTTGCCCAGATGAAAGGACCTACGCCCTTGGCATCATTGTCGCGGATAGGCTCGCTCATATAATATTCGAAGCTACCATCACGCTTGTAGTTGGGCTTCTTGACGTATGGACCAGGACCAGGGCCTAAGCCACTTACTGCACAGCAACGGGTAAGACTGATGGTCTTGTCGGGGTTTACCTTGATAAACTGTTTCAAGATTCCGTTGTATGCCTTCACGCCAGCCTTGAGATAATCCTCAGAGAGGTAGCCCTTGCGATAGCCCTTGAGCAACACATAGGCAAACATGGAGGAGGCTGTACTCTCCAGGTAGTTCTTGTCGCTCTTTACATCGAGGACGTCATACCATACACCCGTCTTCTTGTCCTGATACTTCACTACGCTCTTCATCGCCTTGTTGAGCAGGTCGATGACCTCCTGGCGACGGGCATAGTTCTCTGGCATGGCATCGAGACACTCGGTCATTGCCATCACATACCATCCCAAAGCTCTTGCCCAACAGTGCTGGCTCTTGCCGTCTTCCTTGTTCGCCCAGAACTGCTGATGGGTCTCATCCCAAGCATGTTTCCAGAGCTGAGTCTTCTCGTCGTAGGTGCGATAGTCGGTCTTCACCATCTGGTCGACAGCATCGTTGAGATATTTCTCTGCCTTCTTGGGCTTCATGGTCTGTACGGCATAGTTGCAGTAGAAAGGCAGACCCATGAAGATACCGTCGAGCCATACCTGGTTGGCATAGATAGCCTTGTGCCAGTAAACTCCCTCCTTGGTGCGTGGCTGGTTCTTCAGCTGTTTGAAGAGAGTCTTCAGTGCTTTCTCAGTGCCCTGGGTGGGGAAGAGGTTGTGCATGCGCAGGATGAACTTGGCGGTGCGCACATTGTCGAGGTTGAAGTCTTCGTATTTGTAGCCAGTGATGTTGCCTTGTTCGTCGATCATCTTGGCAGGATATTCCTTTAGGTAGTCGAGGATGGCGCTGTTGCCGTCTTTGTAGTGCTCGTAGGTGTCGAGCATTCCCTCCATCTCGATGCCCATCACATAGCTCCACTTAGGCTTGCTGCTGAAGTCGAGCAAGTAAGAGTGAGGTACGCGTTTCATCTCACTGTAGGTAAGCCATTCGCTATAGTTCTTGTAGGGTTGGTCCTCCTTGTTGAGTACGAGGGAGCCATTGATGACGAGGTTGTCAAACTTCACGTTGCGGGTCTTGCCAGTAATCTTGACAGGTTCTTTCACCACACCGTCGAACTTACAGTTCTTGATGTTGATATCGTATACATTCTCCAAAGAGTCGCGGCCGATAATCAGCACACCGTAGTCGCTCTTCTGACAGGTCACGTTCTCTACATTCACATTGTTCACGATAGGTTCAAAACCACGATAGCATATCTCTTTTCTCTCGTAGTCGAGGTTGATCTTCACTACTGCTTCTTTACACTGACCTACAACGACATTGCGCATATTGATGTTCTGTACCTGTCCGCCACGGCAGTTGTTGGTCTTGATACGCAGGATGCGCTCCAAGTGTGGAGAGTCCATGACGCAGTTTTCGGCATATACATTCTCGCAACCACCCGAAATCTCGGAACCGATAACCACACCACCATGGCCATCTTCCATCTTACAGTTGCGGATGATGATGTTGCGTGAAGGTTGATTCCATAGACGGCCATCGTTGTTTCGACCGCTCTTGATGGCAATACAGTCGTCGCCAGTATGGAAGATACAGTTCTGGATGAGAATGTTCTCGCAAGCCTCAGGGTCGCAACCGTCACCGTTAGGTCCTTCGTTCCATACGTATACGCCATCGACCGTGATGTTCTTGGAGAGCAGTGGGTGTATCACCCAGAAAGGAGAGTTAATCATCTTGACATCCTTGATAAGGATGCGTTCGCAGCGTACCATGTTGACCAACTGAGGACGCAAGCCATAGCCCATGCCGAACTTACGCTCGTCGAAAGGTACACCGTCTTCTGCCATCTTGAGCAGTTTGCTGCGTGAACCCAACTTCTGACTCTCTTTGGTCACACCCTCCTTGAAACCGAAACGAGGATTGCCGTTCCACTGCCAGAAGGTGTCGTTGTTGCCACCTCCATCGATGGTGCCTTTACCCGTGATGGCTATGTCGGTAGCTTTGTAGGCGTAGATGCAAGGAGAGTAGTTCCAGCAAGCTAAGCCTTCCCAAGAGGTGCGTACCAAGGGGTAGAGCTTAGGCTCGAAGGCGAAGTGCAGTGTGGCACCTTCTTCGAGTACGAGGTTGACATGGCTTTTCAACTCAATGGCTCCTGTATTCCAGGTTCCCTTGGGGATGATCACCTTGCCTCCACCTTTCTTAGAAACAAGAGAGATGACTCTGTTGATGGCCTTTTGGTTTTGTGCAGCCGTGGCTGTAGTCTTTGCACCAAAAGATGTGATAAGGAACTGGCGTTCGGCAATTTTTGGCAACTGGATGCTTTGCTCGATACGCTTGTACTCATTGTCGTCCCATCCTGCAGCAGAGGCGCAAGCTGGCAATAGGAGAGCGAGCAATAATGTCTTTAAGTATCTCATAATTTGCTTTAAAATAGATAATGATTAATACTGTAGTTGTTATTTCGCTACAAAGATAGTGATATTATTTTATAATGTAAACGTACACAATGTTAAAAAAAGAATTTTCATCTCAAAAAACTTGCATTTGTCAAGAATAAAGTTTAAATTTGCTGCCAGTTATATTTAGATTTCAATTTTCTTATTGAAATCGTTTATGAGGTTGGTGCATCCTGCATCAACCTCTTTTTGCTTTTCATATATGTTATTCAGGGTCAGCGGATTTTTACGGTTGGTAATACTATATAATTATGAATAAAGTCGTAC
>USOQ01000028.1 GCA_900556395.1 Candidatus Segatella caccae
ACCTCTTCTTTTTATGAGATAAAAACTTATCTCATTCTCAATCACTTATAAAAAAAACGTACTTTCTCTTAAAAAAAGTATAAATAATTCTGTGAGTATTCTATAAAAATCGCATTTTTTATTAACTTTGCACCTATTATATAATAACAAGCTAATCAATGAAGGAATTTGTCATCTCAGAAGTCAAGACCGAGACAGCCGTACTTGTTGGTCTGATCACCAAAGAACAGGACGAGGCCAAGACCAAAGAATATCTCGACGAACTGGAATTTCTTGCCGATACGGCAGGAGCTGTAACCGTGAAGCGTTTCACACAGAAGGTTGTAGCACCCAATCAAACTACGTATGTCGGTAAGGGTAAACTCGAAGAAATCAAACAATACATTAAAGAAGAAGAGGAAGAAGACCGCGAAATCGGAATGGTCATCTTCGATGATGAGCTATCCGCCAAGCAGATACGCAATATCGAGCAAGAACTGCAGGTAAAAATCCTGGACCGCACCTCTCTTATTCTCGACATCTTTGCCATGCGCGCACAGACTGCTGCCGCAAAGACTCAAGTAGAATTGGCACAATACAGATATATGCTCCCCCGACTGCAGCGACTATGGACTCACCTGGAACGTCAAGGTGGTGGTTCGGGCTCAGGCGGCGGTAAAGGCTCAGTAGGTCTCCGTGGTCCTGGTGAGACTCAGCTCGAGATGGACCGACGCATCATCTTAGGTCGTATGAGTTTGCTCAAAGAGCGCCTGGCCGAGATAGACAAGCAGAAGACTACTCAGCGCAAAAACCGTGGCCGTCTCATCCGTGTGGCTCTCGTTGGCTACACCAACGTGGGTAAGAGCACCATCATGAACCTACTCTCCAAGAGTGAGGTCTTTGCAGAAAACAAACTCTTTGCCACCCTCGATACCACTGTGAGAAAGGTGGTGGTAGAGAATCTTCCTTTCCTCCTCGCCGACACCGTTGGATTCATACGTAAATTGCCCACCGACCTGGTAGACTCTTTCAAGAGCACCCTCGACGAGACACGCGAAGCCGACTTGCTGTTGCATGTTGTCGACATCTCACATCCCGACTTCGAAGAACAGATACAGGTGGTGGAGAAGACCCTGAAGGAACTGGGCTGCGCCGACAAGCCATCGATGATCATCTTCAACAAAATAGACAACTACTCCTGGGTAGAGAAGGATGAAGACGACCTCACTCCCGTGCAGAAAGAGAACATCACCCTCGAGGAGTTGAAACGCACTTGGATGGCTAAGTTGCACGACGACTGCCTCTTCATCTCTGCCAAGAACAAGGAGAACATCGATGAGTTCCGTGACATACTGTATAAAAAAGTTCGCGAACTGCACGTACAGAAGTATCCTTATAACGATTTCTTATATCAGGACTACGAATAAACTATTCAAGTTTTGCAAGTGTGGGAATTGACAAAAGTTCAATAAACAATAAAAACGTATCAACAATATGAATGACTACAGACCGCTAACCTCCAAGGAAATCGATGTACTCAAGAGCAATGACTGTTGGGCAGAAGACTGGACATCCATCAATGTCTCAGAAGATTTTAAACCGAACTTCATGCACCGCGTAATGCTCTACGGCGAAGTAAACATCGGAGCATTCAACAAGAATGTGGAGGTAAGCCAAGGCTTTGTAAAGCACTCTGGCATCAACAATGCCACCCTGCGCAATGTAACCATCGGAGACGACTGTCTCATCGAGAACGTGGGCAACTTCATCAACAACTACACCATTGGTGACGATTGCTACATCTCAAATATCTCGACCATGGAAACTACCGAGGGAGCAACCTATGGTGAGGGCAACCTGGTGAGCGTACTCAACGAGGTGGGAGAAGGTAATGTCATTCTCTTTAGTGATCTGAACAGTCAGCTTGCTGCCTTCATGGTAAAGCACTTCTCTGACAAAGAACTGAAGGAGAAAATCAGGCAGATCATCAAGACCGACATCGACAACAAGATGCCGGAGCGTGGACTGATTGGCAACAAAGTAAAAATAGTAAACACCAAGGAGATTACCAACTGTGTCATCAACGATTTCTGCGAAGTGAACGGAGCTTCACGTCTCAGCGACTGCACCCTGCTCGGTTCGGTATATGGCAATGTATATATCGGTACTGGTGTCATCATCGAGAACTCCATCATAGCCGAAGGTTCCAGTGTCATCAACAGCGTAAAGATACAAGACTGCTTCGTGGGCGAAGCCTGCCAGCTGAGCAACGGATTTACAGCCTCAGCCTCTGTTTTCTTTGCCAACAGCTATATGAGCAACGGCGAGGCGTGCGCAGCCTTCTGCGGCCCTTTCACGGCATCCCATCACAAGAGCAGCCTTCTCATAGGAGGAATGTTCTCGTTCTATAATGCCGGTTCGGCTACCAACTTCTCCAACCATGCCTACAAGATGGGACCTATGCATTGGGGCATCCTGGAGCGCGGTTCCAAGACAGCCAGCGGTGCTTATCTCCTGATGCCTGCCACCCTGGGGTCGTTCTCGGTATGCTTCGGCAAGCTGATGCACCACCCTAACACCCGCAATCTGCCATTCGCCTATCTCATTGCTGACGGCGACAAGATGTTCCTCATTCCAGGCAGAAACATTACTACCGTGGGATTGTATCGCGACATCAAGAAATGGCCTAAGCGTGATCTCCGAGCACCGGAAAACCGCAAAAGCATCGTCAACTTCGACTGGCTCTCTCCTTTCTCTGTAGGCGAGATTCTCAAGGGCAAGAAGATTTTGGAAAACCTACGCGAGGTGACGGGCGACAATGTTTCGCAGTATCTCTATCACGAATACATCATCCCAGCTTCATCGCTCCACAAGGGCATCAAATACTACGACATTGCCTTGCGCATCTATATGGGTGCCGTACTGAAACGAGTACTGAAACGCGACCCATCCATCACCCCTCCTTCCACAGAGATTGGAGCCAGCGACTGGGAAGACCTCTCTGGACTCCTCCTACCAGTAAGCGAGGAACAGCGCATCATCTCCGATCTGAAGAATGGTAACATCGAGACCATCCAGGAGCTCATCACCCGCTTTGAGTTGATTGATGCCAACTATCGCGAATACCAGTGGGCGTGGACTTATAAGATGATCTGCGACTACTATCACATCTCGGAGATTACCCTGGAGGATGCCAACCGCATCCACGAAGACTACATCAAGGCCCGCCGCTCATGGATAGCAGAAATCAAGAAGGATGCAGAGAAGGAGTATGCCATGGGAGACGTTGAGGAAGAGGTTTACAGAAACTTCGTGAACAGTCTGGACCAGGAAGTGGATTACGAGAATTAACAACTGAGCTTTCATATATCAGAAAGTTAAGGAGTTAAAGGAGTTAAGGAGTTAAAGGAGTTAAGGAGTTAAGGAGTTAAGGAGTTAAGACATATGTCTTGCAGCTTAAAAACTACGCCAAAAAAGACTATTGTCTTAGCTCCTCTGCCGTCCATAGGGAGCGATAACTTCTTTAACTTCTGAACTTACGATACTTGCATTTAATAATTTATTATTCATATATAAAAAATGAAAATCAAGCATGTTTTGCTGGCAGCTATCCTGATGGGCAGCATCAACGCCAGCGCTAAAGATTATCATTACACCACCGTACCAGGCGATGCAATGCAAACACGCATCTATACTCTCGACAATGGTCTGAAGGTATACATGTCAGTTAACAAGGAGAAGCCTCGCTTGCAGGTCAACATCGCTGTAAAAACAGGTTCGCGTAATGACCCTGCCGAGACTACAGGTCTGGCTCACTATCTGGAGCACCTGATGTTCAAAGGCACCAAGAAGTTTGGCACTATCGATGCAGCCAAGGAGAAGCCATACCTCGACGAGATAACCCGCCGCTATGAGACTTATCGCAAACTCACCGATCCCGCACAGCGCAAGCAGGCTTACCACGAGATTGACTCCATCTCACAGTTGGCAGCCCAATACAATATCCCTAACGAGTACGACAAACTCATGTCGAGTATCGGTAGCGAGGGAACCAATGCCTACACCAGCAATGATGTCACCTGCTATGTGGAGAATATTCCAAACAACGAGATAGAGAACTGGGCAAAGGTGCAGAGCGACCGCTTTCAGAACATGGTCATCCGTGGCTTCCATACAGAGTTGGAGGCTGTGTACGAGGAGAAGAACATCTCCATGGCAAGCGATGCCACCAAGGAGGTTGCTGCTCTCTGGAACCTCCTCACTCCTACCCATCCTTATGGTACACAGACCACCATCGGCGAGCAGGAGCACCTCAAGAACCCAAGCATCATCAACATACAGAACTATTTCCACCGTTACTATGTGCCAAACAATGTGGCTATCGTCATGGCTGGCGACTTTGACCCCGACAAGACCATAGCTCTCATCGACCAGTACTTTGGCTCATGGAAGAAGAGCGACAACCTATCACGCCCTGAGTTCGAGGCACAGCCTGCCATCACAGCAGTAAAGGACACCACGGTTGTCGGTAAGGAGCAGGAAAACGTCATGCTGGCATGGCTCTTCAAGGGCGTCAACGACCAGCAGTATGATACCCTCGATGTCATCAGCGACTTGCTCGCCAATGGCAAGGCAGGACTCTTCGAGGTAAACCTGGAGCAGAAGATGAAACTCGCCTCTGCAGGAGCCTTCAACTATGGTCTTCACGACTACACCGCATTTATCGTACAAGCACTGCCCAACAAGGGACAGAAACTCGAAGACACTCGTGCACTCGTGCTTGGCGAGATGGATAAGCTGCGCCGCGGAGAGTTTGCAGACGAACTACTTCCTGCTATCATAGCCAACGAGAAACTTAACTTCTACAAGGGACTCGATGACAACGAAAACCGTGCCAGCATCATGGTAGACGCTTTCATCAACGACCAGAAATGGGAAGACGTAGTCAAGCAGCTCGACCGACAGAGCAAACTCACCAAGAAAGACATCATCGATTTTGCCAACAAGCATCTGCGTGCCGACAACTTCGTATGTGTATACAAGCGCATCGGCGAGGACAAGACGCTCAAGAAGATAGAGAAGCCTGCCATCACTCCTATACCTGCCAACCGCGAGTATGAGAGCGATTTCGTTAAGGAGATTAAGAACGCAGAAGTGGCTCCTATACAGCCTAAGTTCCTCGACTTCAAGAAAGACCTCACCGTCACAAAGACCAGCAAGAAGCTGCCTTTGCTCTACAAGCAGAACACACAGGACGACCTCTTCAACCTCTCCTTCCGTTATGAGTTGGGCGACGAGGATGACATGCGCTACAGCTATGCTGCTGATTATCTCGGCTACATAGGTACCGACAAGAAGACCGTCTCTGAAATCAAACAGGCTTTCTATAACATTGCCTGCAACTACAGTGTGGCTCAGGGCACCAAGAGCCTCAGCATCAACATCAATGGTCTGAACGAGAACCTTCCTAAGGCACTCAGCCTCTTGGAGGACTTGCTGCATCATGCCAAAGCCGACAAGACTTCATGGAACCAGTATGTGGACCTCGTAGAGAAGAATGGCAACGACATGAAGACCAACCAGAAGGCCAACTTCTCACGCTTGTGGGACTATTGCGTATATGGTCCTTACAACCCAAGCCGCAATCAGATTCTCCCTGCCGACCTTCGCAAGATGGATCCACAGGAGCTGATCAACCTTCTGGGCGCACTCGACAATATCGAGCACACCGTATTCTATTATGGTCCTTACAGCGAGAAACAGCTCAACAGCCTCCTCGCCAAAGAACACAAGACTGGCAAGAAACTCATCCCTGCTCCACAGGGTAAGGAGTACACCAAGCAGCAGCCACAGAGCAACGAGATTCTCATTGCTCCCTACGAGGCTAAGAACATCTATCTGCGCCAGTACCAGAACGAGGGTAAGACATTCACCGACGACAATGCTGCCGTAGTGGGCCTCTTCAATGAGTACTTTGGTGGAAGTATGAATGCCATCGTCTTCCAAGAACTCCGCGAGACAAGAGGTCTGGCTTACAATGCTGGTTCTTATTATGTACGCCCTGGTCGTAAGAACGACACAGAATACTTCTTCACACACATTATCTCGCAGAGCGACAAGATGATGGACTGCATCAACGTTTTCAACAACATCATCAACAACTTGCCACAAAACGAAGCTGCCTTCAACCTGGCTAAGCAAAGCCTCATCAAGAGCCTGCAGAGTATGCGCATCACTAAGGCAAGCGTACTCTACGCTTACTTTAATGCCAAGCTCAAGGGTCTCGACTACGATCCCAACAAGAAGCTCTATGAGGCGCTCCAGAACGTGACACTTCAGGACATCACTAACTTCGAGAAGCAGAATATCGTGGGCAAGCCTTACCGCATGGTCATCCTCGGCAACGAGAAAGACCTCGACATGAAGAGCCTCGAGAAGATTGCGCCTATCAAGCGACTCTCTCAGGAAGAAATCTTCGGATATTGATTTTTTATCAAGAATTTGAGAATATTCCAAAGCCACAGATAAGGGGAAGAAAAAAGAAGAATTCTTTAATTCTCAAATTCTTGATAAAATAAAACTTTATCAAAGTTAAAAGTCAGGAGTCAAGAATTTGAGAATTTGAGAATATTCCAAGACCACAGATAAGGGAAAAAAAAAGAAGAATTCTTTAATTCTCAAATTCTTGATAAAATAAAACTTTATCAGAGTTAAAAGTCAGGAGTCAAGAATTTGAGAATATTCCAAGACCACAGATAAGAGGAAGGAAAAAGAAGAATTCTTTAATTCTCAAATTCTTGACATAACATAACGACTTGAATATTTCAACAGTATAATAAACAATTAAAAAACATTATGGCAAAAGCTCCAGATTTCAAGTATGCTCCAATGTTCCAGCTTGGAGCCGACAAGACTGAGTATCGCTTGCTTACCAAAGAAGGTGTAAGCACAGCAGAGTTTGAGGGAAAAACAATCCTCAAGGTTTCAAAAGAAGCACTTACCCTGCTCGCACAGCAGGGCTTCCACGATGTAGAGTTCAAACTCCGCCGTGAGCACAACCTCCAGGTAGCTAAGATTCTCAGCGACCCAGAGGCATCAGAGAACGACAAGTACGTGGCACTCCAGTTCCTCCGCAATGCAGAGACTGCCGTGAGGGGCATCCTCCCATTCTGCCAGGATACAGGTACTGCCATCATCCACGGCGAGAAGGGTCAGCGTGTATGGACCGACTTTGAGGACGAAGAAGCTTTGAGCTTAGGTGTATATAACACCTTTACACAGGACAACCTCCGCTATTCCCAGAATGCTCCTCTCAACATGTATGATGAGGTGAACACCCGTTGCAACCTTCCTGCTCAGATTGATATCGAGGCTACAGAGGGCGACGAGTACCGCTTCGTAATGGTAGCTAAGGGTGGTGGCTCTGCCAACAAGACTTACTTCTACCCCATGACCAAGGCTACTATCCAGAATGAGGGAACACTGCTCCCATTCCTCGTAGAGAAGATGAAGAGCCTGGGTACAGCAGCCTGTCCTCCTTACCACATCGCCTTCGTTATCGGTGGTACTTCTGCAGAGAAGAACCTCCTTACCGTGAAGTTAGCTTCTATCAAGTACTATGATGAGTTGCCTACAACAGGTGATGAGACTGGTCGTGCTTTCCGTGACATCGACTTGGAGAACAAGCTCCTCGAAGAAGCTCACAAGATTGGTTTGGGTGCACAGTTTGGTGGTAAGTACTTGGCTCACGACATCCGTGTCATCCGTCTGCCTCGTCACGGTGCCAGCTGCCCTATCGGTATGGGTGTAAGCTGCTCTGCCGACCGTAACATCAAGGCTAAGATCAACAAGGACGGTATCTGGTTGGAGAAGATGGATGAGAACCCAACAGAGTTGATTCCTGAGGAACTCCGCAATCCTGGCGAGGGAACCAAGGGTATCGAGATCGACCTCGACAAGGGTATCGACGCAGTTCGTGCTGAGTTGACCAAGTATCCTGTAAGCACCCGTGTCAACCTGAAGGGAACCATCATCGTGGCTCGTGACATCGCTCATGCCAAGCTCAAGGCTCGCTTGGATGCTGGCGAGGAGATGCCAGAGTACTTCAAGAACCACCCTATCCTCTATGCTGGTCCAGCCAAGACTCCAGAGGGTTATCCATGTGGCTCTATGGGACCTACCACAGCCAACCGTATGGACCCATACGTTGACGAGTTCCAGGATCACGGTGCCAGCTTGGTAATGATAGCCAAGGGCAATCGTGGCGACATCGTGACAGAAGCATGCAAGAAGCATGGTGGTTTCTACCTCGGTACCATCGGTGGCGTAGCTGCCGTTCTGTCTCAGAGTTCTATCAAGAGCATCGAGTGCGTAGAGTATCCTGAGCTCGGTATGGAGGCTATCTGGAAGATTACCGTAGAGGACTTCCCTGCATTCATCCTCGTAGATGACAAGGGCAACGACTTCTTCAAGCAGCTCAAGCCTTGGACACCTTGCAAGGAGTGCCAGAAATAAGATCACACTTATCTTTAATATAAAAGGTGTGCCACAGTTTTGTGGCACACCTTTTTTATAGTTTGAAAAGCATTCTAAAGAGATACACTCAGAGTTAATACCTACACAGTTCTTATCATCTCCGCACCCAGTACCGCTTTTTATACCACTCAAGTGGTACTGGAGTTTCAACAGGGTGGTACTGGAGTATCAGTTAGCTGACACAATAGTAATACTCAAGTAGTACAAACCAGGTACTCCTATTGATGTTTTTCTCCTATTCATTGATTACTATGGAAAGCTAAGCTTACTCAAGGCATGGCATCAGTTTCCTACTTAGTATATTTCTCAGGAAGCACAGGCATAGCACCATTCTGTGTGCATACATAGGCACTTACCTCTACAGCCAACTTGTGAGCCTCAGCAATTGTCTTACCCTTCAAAATGCTGGCACAGAAAGTACCTGTAAAGCTATCGCCTGCTCCAACCGTATCAGCAACTTCCACCTTAGGAGTCTCTTGGAAAGACTTGAAATCAGGAGCAAACACATAACTGCCATTCACACCACAGGTGAGCACGAGCATGTCGAGATTGTACTTACCGAGGATGAGCCAGCACTTGTTCTCGATGTCAAGACCAGGATAACCGAAGAGACGACCTATGGTAATCAATTCCTCATCGTTGATCTTCAAGACATTGCAACGCTTCAAACTCTCACAAATCACTTCTTTAGTATAGAAGTTCTGACGCAGGTTGATGTCGAAAACCTTCAGGCAGTCCTCTGGAGTATGGTCAAGGAACTGATAGATGGTCTGGCGGCTTACCTCGTTGCGCTGAGCCAAAGAGCCCCAGCATACAGCTCCAGCATTAGCTGCGATTTCCTTGATGTCATCGGTAAAAGGAATATTATCCCAGGCGACACCTTCTTTGATATCATAAGTAGGCACACCCTCTGCATCAAGTTCTACCTGTACCGTTCCTGTAGGGAAGTCAACACTGGGCATCACATGCTTCAGCTGTTTCTCATCCAACAAGCGAAGCGCTTCATCACCCAACATGTCTTTGCCCACAGCACTTACAGCAACAGAATGTAAGCCATGCTGACCGGCATGATAGGCGAAATTAGCAGGAGCGCCACCCAACTGAGAACCTGTAGGCAGAACATCGAAAAGGATCTCGCCCAAACCTACACAATATTTCTTGTCTAAATCTTCAAATTTCATAACCAAATATCTTTAGAACGTTAAACTCCTATAATTACATCTTCACCTTATTAATATATGAGAACAGATAGAGCACACCCACTGCCATCACCAATACAGCACCTATCTGTCCGATAGCATCACTGGCGTAACCCATAAAGAGTGGGAATATCGTACCACCAAACAATCCCATGATCATCAGACCACTTACTTCGTTCTTCTTCTCTGGAACAGAAAGAAGAGCCTGCGAGAAAATGATAGAGAACACGTTAGAGTTGCCATAACCCACCAAGGCAATAGCTGCATAAAGCACTATCTTGCTCTCGCCGAAGAAGAGGCCTGCCATACTCAGCGCCATCATCACGATGCTGATGGTGAAGAACACACGGGGCTTCATCATACGAAGGAAGACGGTGCCTGTGAAACATCCAATGGTACGGAAGATGAAGTAGAGCGATGTGGCAAAGGCAGCCTCGTTGAGTGTCCAGCCCAGACGCTCCATCAGAATCTTTGGAGCGGTGGTGTTGGTGCCCACGTCGATACCTACATGACACATGATGCCGATGAAGGAAAGCAGCACGATAGGCTTGCCCAAGAGAGCCAAGCAGTCAACAAAGCCAGAGGCCTTGCCCTCGGTCTTCTCCTCCTCAATAGGAGTTCCTGCCAGGAACAGCGTTGCGCACACGCCGATAATCATATAAATGGGGAAAAGCACACGCCATCCCAAACCAAACTCAGGTATACTTGCCACTGCACCCCACATAGCAATATAAGGAGCCATGAATGAGGCAATAGCCTTGACAAACTGTCCGAAGGTAAGCGTAGAAGCCAGGTTCTTGCCGGATGTGACGGCAGATACCAACGGATTGAGCGATGTCTGCATCAGCGCATTACCGATACCCAAGAGGGAGAACGATACAAGCATGATGCCGAAGGTTTCGCCAAACAAAGGTAGAAGAAGCGAGATGACTGTCACCAAGAGTGAGAGCAGCACGGTCTTCTTACGACCTATCTTATTCATCAACATACCCGTGGGCACAGAGAAAATCAGGAACCAGAAGAAAACCAATGATGGGAACAGGTTGGCTGTAGCATCATTCAGGTTGAGGTCTTCTTTCACATAGTTGGAGGCTATACCCACCAAATCCACAAATCCCATTGCGAAGAAACAAAGCATCACAGGGATAAGGGTCAATTTCATTGACTTATTCATATTGTTAGTTATTTTTTTTGAAGTGAATATTAGCTGTTATTTTCCAAGTTTGTAAACTTGATACTGACCCTTTCTCTTTCCTTTCACAACAATCTTATTATAGGGTTTGCTTGGGAACACAAGGTTGGTCATCGCCATCTTGCCCTCAGCATCCAGCACCTCGATGCTGCTCTTGTCGATGAAGATTCTGAACTGGCTGATCTTTCCATAGGTAGGAGCCTTAGTGACAGCAGCAAACTCATTGCTGAAGTCGGTCTTGCCGCTCTTTGTACGGTCCATCTCGAAGGTCTCAGCCTTGGCATTATAGGTCATCACCACCTTCTCGCCCTTGTCGTTGCTCAGGGTGATAGTGGCATTGCCCTTCACATTGACCACAGCCTCGCAAGCCTCTGAGAGAGCCTTTGATGTCTTCTTGCTGCGTGCCGCAGTCATCTCAGGAGAAGGAGTCACACTGCAATAGGTCTCGCCCTTGTACTCAAAGAGTCCTAAGTCGCGGGCTATAGAGTTGGCAGAACAGTACTGCAGGGTAGGAACCTGATTGGCATACTGCCAGTTGCTCATCCATGCTATTGCCACACGGCGTCCGTCGGGAGCATTGTCGAAAGTGACAGTGGCATAATGGTCTTTACCATAGTCCATCCACTTGGTAACCTCAGGCTTGCTCTCGCAGTTAAACTTGTGTCCGTCGAACTCGCCAATGAAGTATTGTGTGGCAGAACCGCCGAAAGGACCGCCAGGATTGATGTTGCAGAGAAGCATCCACTTCTCCTTGTCGGTGCCGCGGACCTTCATCTTCATCAGGTCTGGGCATTCCCACACACCGCCATGATTACCGTACTCGGCACCGAAAGAGCTCTCGTAAGTCCAGTCTTTCAGGTTGTCAGAAGAATAGATGTTCATCTGCTGACCGGCAGCGAGAATCATATTCCATTTCTTAATATCCTCATTCCAGAACATGTGTGGATCGCGGAAGTCGGGCACGTTGCTTGTGATGATAGGGTTGCCCTCATACTTGGTGAAGGTCTTTCCGTTGTCAGTACTGTAGGCCATGCTCTGGGTCTGGTTCTCGCCAGCCGAGGTATAGAGAGCTACAACAGCACCCTCGCCGAAGCCAGCGGTATTCTTCTTGTCGACAACAGCCGAACCGCTGAATATCGTACCTATCACATCAGGTTCGATAGCTTCGCCCTCAAACTTCCAGTCTACGAGATTGGTTGAGGTGGAATGTCCCCAAGTCATGTTCTCCCACTGCGATCCATAGGGATTGTACTGGAAATAGAGGTGCCACACACCATCCTTATAGAACATACCGTTAGGATCGTTCATCCAGCCATAGGCAGGAGTATGATGATAGAGAGGACGATACTGCTCACGGTTCTTCATGTCGAAACTGTCGGAGAACTTCATTCCCTTCCAGCATCCGAAGTTGGCAATACCGCCGTCATTGCGATACTGTCCGTTGACATGAATATCGAGCATCAGTCCCTTCTGGCTCTTGTAAGCCTCCAAGTCGAGAGGCACATAATAATCTACGTGCGTATTGGCAAGGCGGACATTGAATGTCTTCAACTGCTGGTTGTTGGCTATCACCTTGACATGACTCATTTCGGCACTCTCCTGAACAGGTATCAGGAGATATTTCTCACTCTGGTGAATACGATAGAGGCAATGGTTGTTGCTCAGGAATTGAGTTTCCTGGGCAGAGGCTGACATACCAGCCAACAGGAGCATCATGCTCAACACAGTTTTTCTGATTGTTCTCATACTTTGTTATTGGGTTTTGTTTTTAAATGCGTTATTGGTATTTTCGATTGCAAATGTACTAAACATATCTTATCTTGCCCCAAAATATTCGTTCATTACATGCTAAATATGTTACAAGAAACATTTTTCTCATCTTTGGAACTCTTTTTATAGTAGGAGCAAGAGGTCATACAGAATGAGATAAGTAGTGCACGATGCAAACAGATCGAAAAGAAAACTAAACAATAACCTTGTATTGCCCCACCACTTTCTGTTTGTTATCCACTATTTTGACCAAGAGCAAACCTTGGTTGGCTACTTGTACCTTGCCTGTAGTATCGGAAATCTGCTGTGCTTTCACGCATCTTCCTACAATGTCATAAATATATAAGGTACAATTAGGCGATGCCAAATTGTAATTGACGAAGCCCTTTGAGCCATAGACCACATTCGTTTCAGCTTCACTTACTGCCGAAGAAATACCAGAAGCCACCCTTGTCTCATCGAGTACATAAGCCTCCAACGAAGTCATTTTCACAGACCCATTCTTAACAAAAGCCGTAGCTTTGACAGCATCCACATCACGTGGGAATACCCTGACAGAAGCTGCATAGGTGTCATTTACAAAGATGTCTATAATGGAATGATCTACAAAAACTTTCAAGGTCATCTCCTCACCCATCGCAACAGGAGTTGGCAAGGCATAGTTGTAGACACCACCGAAAACACCATCATTGACAATACGGTTGATGCCACTCATATCCAACGACAACATACCACTATTGGGTTGATAGGTAAGCGTAACTTTCTTATCACCATTACCCAAAAAGCTGAAGCCAAAATCACCATTGCCTACAACAAACTTTGCAGACAACTCAAGACTTCTACCCTGCACTGGATCCAAATCTTTTTCGGCAGTAAGATCGAAGTCCGTCATCTTGAAAGATGTTTCAGAGCGCATGGCTGCCAACCCAGAGAATGGTTTCTGTATCAGATTACCCTTGCTGTCGAGACTAATTTCGCGTGGTAAGCTATAGGTGTGTGCATAACCCATTTTGTAGTTCTCTGAACCTGCTAACTTGTCTGGTACAATACCCAGCATCAATGTCTTGCCATCCTTTTGGAATATAGTAGGTGACAACAAGCCATAGCCATCCTTTGAGAAACCAGCCATCTCTACGGTCTTTGGAGTACGGCTGTCGGGGGCAAAGGTTCCATCTGCATTGATTGAACCTGTCCAATAAAGGGTACGAACACCAACACCTGTATTCAAAGGAGTAGCGGTAAACAACCATTTATCACCTATCTTGGTGATATTAGGCATCTCCCAGAATGTTCCGTCTTGATTTGCATTGGAACCTGAGAAGAACAGTTTTCCATCATTGCTCCAAGTCTTGGTCGACTTATCGTACTTATGAAGGGTTGTAACGCCAACTCCGTTTTTGGACGAGCCAACTATCATATACAAGTCAGTGCCATTTCGGAAAACAAAACAGTCACGAAAATCATCAGTCAATCCGTTAGGACGTCCGTTAATTACCGGATTGCCAGCCTTCTTAGTCCAGGTGAGCAAGTCATCATCGGCAGGTTGTGCCTGAGCTATGGTAGCTCTTCCATAATCTACAGCTGTATAAAAGATATTAGGCTTACCCCCTGTCAGTTCATCATCGGTAAAGACACATCCTGACCAACATCCTTTCTTATCGTAAGCTTCTTCAGGACTGATGGCAGTGGGATCTTCCTCCCACTTATAGAGATTATCACTAACGATGTGTCCCCAGTTCAGGCGAGACATATAGGGACCATTGGGGTTCTTCTGGAAGAACACATGATATTTTCCATTGTAATAAGTGGCTCCATGAGTTTCGTTAGTCCATCCTGCAGTGGGCATACCATGGAAGGAAGGACGCAGTATGTCACCGGCATATCGTTCTGGAGAATAAGTCAGAACAGGAGCATTTTCTGCTTTTTCTTTGAGAATATCTGTACGGATGCCATCATAAATCTCAAAATCATCCAGCAAACCATTGTATGTGTTCAAATAAAATACATCCACCTTATCTTCTACATACGACTTACCTACATAAAGGGTACTGCCACCAGGGGTGATTTTTCCTTTTATACAGTTTTTACTTGCTACTAATTCTCCATTATTATAGAGAGTAACCTTTTTGTTTACACCATCAACTGTGGCTACAAGATGATTCCATTGATAACGGGACAACTTCGCTTCTGGCTCACATTTAACCTGCCAACCAGCAACATAACAAATAAATTTATAACTTCCACGAGAACCCAACTGGAAAGCAAAACCTTTATCATCAGATATCGTATTATTATCATCCAGTTTTACATTGCCCAACATCGTAGTAAACCATTCACCATCTTGATCCAACTTCATCATTGGATAAGATTCAGGAGCTACCCAAAGAGAAAAAGTTAACTGTTTCTTGTCAGTAAGCACAGTTGGGTCTATTTGTGTCTGCAAATAGGAAGAATAGCCATCCAGTCGCCAAGCCTTGCCTTTGGCACCTTGCACACAGTAAGGAGCAAGCGCACCATTCACTTTGAATGATTTTCCACTCACCTGTTCGTAAGTCGTTCCATCTTGAGCCACATCCATTGGCATTTTCACAAGCTGAGCCTGTGAAAGAACTGGCAAAAAAACAGCCATGGATAAAATCGTATTTTTGTAAATTCGTTTCATGTTTTACAGATTTAGCTTAAAACCTCGAATAGGAAGGTTATCCACAAAGACGATGAAACACCATCTATGAAGAAAACCTCCCTGTTCTTATAATTATTCAAATATATTACTCAGCAAGATAATCGATGCTGTTTTTAGTCAGAGTCTCCGTATTTTTTTGGTACTGATTGATGCCTGAGTTTTGGTTAAACTCATAGGCATTCAAACCAATAGCGATAATGCGTCCCTTGTACTCGTCAGTAGGATTGAACTCTACGATACCGGCACAGCAATAGTCAGTTACATGACCCCATGTGGCAAGTACTGTAGAATTGGTAATACGCTCAAAAGCATCTACCACATTCTTGGCATCAGGTGCCAATGTTGGCAAACCATAAGCGTTCAAATCCCACATACAGTTATGGTCTTCACGCATACCAGGACCCTCAAGAGGATAGCTTTCGTGATCATATTGAACGCCTTTAGGCATAACCTCAAGACCACTGAAAATTGAGTGTCCACGATGATCGTATGCAGGAGAACAACTGCTGCCAATCACAGCATTTGTTGTCCAGATATCTGTACCTTCGCCACCATTACCATCGCTGAAAAGAGTCACATCAAACTTGTTTTCTATACGACCGAGACCGGCAACCAATTGTGTAGCATGCTTTGTAAGCAAGAGGTTTCCGCCATCCTTTACATATTCGGTCAGTTTAGCCAACAAACTACCGGAATTGATGCAAGCAGGAAGATTGTTCATGCCCTTACCAATACCCACACGGTCTATCTGAATCCAGAGCATAGGAAAATCAGAAGGATTAATCTTGGCAGCATCAGCAGCTGTCAGAACCTGACCCTTATCACCATAAGTCTGCTTGAACCAATTCACAGCAGCGATTTCGTCGTCATCCTCCAGTTCTGCCTCACTGTTGGCAGCAATCAGCATACCTACCTTAGGAGGTTCCTGATCGATGTAAACCTTCACTGAAGTACCTTCAGAAACTCGGCCGTCACCATACTTCACCTTCACGGTATAGTACAAATCAGTACGAGTAGGCTGACGCGTTACCGAATATGTGTTTACCAAACCAAGACTTTCGAGGAGTTTACTATTACGATAAACATCCACTCCGACTTTATCCTCATCAGCAGGCAATGTCCAGTTGAGTGTAACATTCCTACCATCTACCTGAGCTGCAACATCAGTAGCTTTAGGCGCCTCTACAGAGTCAGGTATATTGACATCTGAGCAAGAAGTGAAGGCAAAAACTGCCAAACACGTTGCCATTATGTTTCTTATATATTTCTTCATGACTGAAAAATTCTTTTAAGACATTATTTTATTTATAAAGACCATTAGAGTTGTTTACTTCCTCATAAGGAACAGGGAAGTAAATCTCATCGTCAGTAATTTCAGCACCCCTATAATAAGAATGGTATTGCTGCTCTGTCTGGAAATACTTATTGACAGTATCAACCACTGTACCCCATCTTACAAGATCGTACCAGCGATTACCCTCCATGGCCAACTCCAAGCGGCGCTCCATACGAACTGCCTTTCGGGCATAATCCTGAGTCCACTTGCTGTCATTAGGATAAAGGCCTACATCATAGTTTGCCTTAGAAGGATCAAGATCTACAGGAGTATAGTCGCCGTCAACACTACGTTCAGCCTTTTCGCGTACAGAGTTGATCAACTGACGGGCATCATCCAGGTTCTTGTTCTGCTCGATAAGAGCCTCAGCCTTGAGCAAGAGTATGTCGGCATAACGAATCAACTTGAAATTCAATGCTGAAGCACCCCATGGGAAACCATTAACCATGTCGGGAGAACTTGGATCTATCAAGCCTTTCTTGCCAGAATACTCTCCGTAAATATCATAGGCACGGCACCACTGCATGTTGTAAGTATGACCACGGAACGGCATTCCCAAACGGCCTACAGTAAAGTCGAGACGTGGGTCAACATTTCCCTGATAATCATTCAAACCTAAAACTGTAGTCTTTACATACAAGCCTTCTGGTGCTCCATCGAGATAAGGCAGACCATTCTCATCTGTTGCAAATGCATTCACCAAGTTCTGGCTTGCCAAATAGAAGTCGTCACCACTACCGAAAAGGTTGTTCTCAGAATAGGTTGTATTCAAAAGATTACACCAATTGATATGGGCATTGTCCGGGGTAACAGAGAACTGAATGGCCATCACAGACTCTTTCTTGTTATCAAACTCCAATTTTGACATATCGCCAAAGTTGTCGTACAATTCATACTGATGACTGTCGATAACATAGCCTGCATATTCCTCTACATCAGCCCATGAAGAAGTGAAAGCTGAAACCTTAGCCATGACAGCTGCAGCAACAAACTTGTTGAAACGACCCACCTCGCTCTGATGCTCAGGTAAAGCAGAGTATGCTTCCTTCAGATCGGTCTTGATAAAATCAAAGATCTGCTCACGGCTATACTCATCCGCACGCTTACCATTAGGATCCTCAGCCTCTGTGAAGTATGGAATCTGCTTGAAAATGCGAATCAGATCGAAATAGTAATAGGCACGAAGCAACTTCAACTCACCCAACAAGGCTGCTTTATTTTCAATATTGTCTGCCAATTCGATGGCATTCATAGCCTTGTGTACTCGTGAGATGGCATAATAGTCATTTCTCCACTTGAAAAGTGCTGTGGCATTGTCGCTGGTGATATTGGAGATTTCGAGCTGATGAATATTCTGTTCCATAGAAACGTCACCACCACCCTTCAGGGCATCATCAGAACGAACATCGAACACCCAACTTGTAATTGGACCGGCAAATGACTCGTTATTGCCAAAGAAATGAGACTCCAAACCAGCATAAGCAGCAGCCATCAAACCATTGATGGAACTGTCGTCAAGCTGAGCCTCGGTAAATGAACCCTGTGGCTTCAAATCCAAGAAATCGTTACATGAAACGAAAGTCATAGATGAACCAAGGATAGCGGCAGAAACTGCCATATATCTGATACTCTTTGTAATTTTCATCTTGGTATATATTATAATGTGTAACACTTAGAACTGAAGATTAACACCCACTGTAAATGTATGTGAGCGAGGATAAGGACCGCCATCATAACGAGCACCATAAGCACCCAATGGAAGTTCTGGATCAAGACCAGAATAGTCTGTGATGGTAAACACATTCTCCATCTGACCATAAACATTGATTGCAGATGCACCTATCTTCTTCACCCAGTTTGTAGGCAAGTCGTATGACAACTTGATGAACTTCATCTTCAAGTAAGAGCCATCCTCAACAAAATAGGTAGAGAAACGAGACTCGTTATTATTATCTGTTGTAGTCACTGCTGGGATAGAAGCTCCTGTATTGGTTGGAGTCCAAGCATTCAGGATGTCGGTACTGCGGTTAGAGTATGGGGCATTATATGACATGAACTGAAGCATGCGTTTGGTGTGGTTGTAGATGTCAAAGCCAAACTCACCTGTCATGAATGTACTCAAAGTGAGTCGCTTCCATGTGACACTGAGGTTCAGACCCATACTGAGGTCAGGGTTAGGATCACCAATAATACACTGGTCCTTATCGTCAACAACACCATTGCCGTCGAGGTCGCGGAAGATCAAACGACCAACACCCTTACCCTGCTGAGCAGCATGGTTGGCAACCTGCTCTTCGTTCTGGAAGATACCGTCGCATACGTAACCATAGTAAACACCCATTGGCTGTCCTTCCATCAGACGGATATCACTACCCTGAGTCTTCATCGCGTCATTCATCTTGACCACCTCGTTCTTATAACGAGACAAGTTCAAGCTGCCATTCCATGACCAGTCACCATACTGAGGGCTGTTGTAACCAATCGTTACTTCCCAACCAGTATTCTTCATATCACCAGAGTTGACCCATTTCTGAGCATTCTGACCTGCAACAGACAATGTAGGAGGATAGGTAAGCATATCCTTGGTCTTCTTCCAGAAATAATCGAAAGAAACACTCAGACTGCTATTAAACATATAAAGGTCGAAACCAAGGTTGGTCTGGGTGGTGGTTTCCCACTTCAGATCCTTATTACCTGTTGATGAAACGATGATACCGCTTGTTACACCATTATTGGTACCACCAAGATCATAACCGCCATTGCCTGCATCGTGGGTATAGGTAGAATAAGAAGCATAGTTGCCTACTACTGCAGAGTTACCGTTCTGACCCCACGCTACTCTTACCTTGGCATCGTTGACGATATTATTCTTAGGATAGAACTTCTCCTGAGAAACACGCCATGCACCAGAGAATGCAGGGAACACACCTGAGTTCTGCTCCTTGTAAAGGCGAGATGTTGCATCACGACGCAGGGTAGCAGAGAAGAGATAACGGTCTGCATAGTTGTAATCCAACTTTCCGAACACAGAGAACAAAGCCCACTGAGACTTACCGCCTCCATTAGTTGCTGTCGTAGGATCACCAGAATCAATATGCATATAGTCATCACTCTCGAACAGATAGTTCTTGCGAGCAGCAGAAATACCCTCATAAGTGTACTTGATGGCCTCGGTACCAAGCAATGCGTTGAAGTGATGGTCGCCATTGATGTCAAACATATAGTTGGCTGTATTTGTCCATGTATAGGTGTCGCCCTGGCCATAGGCACGGCTCATAGAGTTGACATCGCTTGGCAGATATTTTCTGTTGAGCGCTCTGTTGAAAAACTGAGAATGTTCCAAACCAAAGTTTGTCTTCAAGGTAAGACCCTTGACAGGCTTTACTTCCAAATAAGCATTACCGAAGATGCGCCAGCTCTCGTTGGAGTTGTCACTTTCATTGTAGATCTGCTGAACAGGGTTGGCAAAGTCAGACTTGATGGCGGTCATAGGACTCATGAAGCTGCCATCAGAATTACGTACTGCAAGACCAGGATGCTGGCTGGCAGCAAGGAAAGGAATACCACGGTCGTTTCCGGCAGCACAACCACGGTCAAACCACTTGGCTACCATCAGGTTCTCACCTACAGTCACATACTTAGAAATGTTGTAATTGGAGTTCAAACGTGCTGAATAGCGACGATAGAAAGTCTGATCGATCAAACCATTCTGATTGATGTAGTTGGCAGAGAACATCATGCTGCCTTTCTTGCCACTATTAGACACACTGGCTGAAAGATTATTGGTCCATGCAGAATGATAAACCTCATCTTGCCAATCAGTATTGGCAGCACCTTCTATCAATTGAGGTGTGTCACCATTACCATAAAGATCATGAGATGGCTGGATGTTGGCATTTTTGCAAGCCTGCCAGTAAACCTTTCCCCACTCTTCTGCATTAAGCATATCGTACTTCTTGGCTACCGTCTGCAAGCTGGCAGCATAGTTGACATTGACAGTCAACTTGTCGCCTTTACCCTGCTTGGTTGTGATGATGATGACACCATTGGCAGCACGGCTACCATAGATAGATGCAGAAGAGGCATCCTTCAAAACCTGGATAGACTCGATGTCGGCAGAGTTGATGGCATTCATGTTCTCGTTGGAAGCGATACCATCAATAATCAAGAGAGGGCTACTGCCGTTGATAGTACTCATACCACGCACACGGATAGAAGAACCGCCACCACCAGGTGCAGCATCTGTCACAACCTGTACACCAGCCAATTTACCCTGCATAGAGTTCAGCATGTTAGGATCTGAAGCACTGACAGGCTCCTTCATATTCATCACAGAAACTGCACCAGTCAAATCGGCCTTACGCTGAGTGGTGTAACCAGTAACGACAACCTCGCTCAGTTCTTTTGCGTTGTCATTCAACACAACTTTCATATTGGCGCCAGCTTTTACTTCTTTTGTCTCGCAACCAATATAAGAAATAACGAGTGTAGAACCAGGTGCTACCTTTAAATTGAAGTTACCATCAATATCAGTAATGGTACCCAGAGTGGCAGCACCACCTTTAACTTTGATAGTGGCACCTATAATAGGTTCTCCACTATTGTCAGTAACTGTACCTCTGACAGAATTGTCCTGGGCAAAAGCTACCGAACTAACGAGCATCATCAGAATGCTCATCATAATTACTTTAATTTTTTCCATACTAATAAACTGTTTACGGTTTAAGAGTTTTTGTAGATTAAATGGGTTTTGAAATCGAAAGCAAAATTAACAGAAATCAAATAAACTGGATATAAATATTCGTTCATAGAGCCATAAAATTGTTGCATTGTAGCAAAATTGCACCTATATGAACGTATTATCTTAAAATATCGCAAAAGGATGGCTCCTGGCATGTAATATCTTATGTCTGCCTGCGAGATTTTAAAAAAAAAGGTAGCAATTATACAGAGAGTGAGAATTGCTACCTTTATTTATTTACTTATCCCAAACGGAAGTGGCTTTAGGCCAACCGTTCTCAGATTCATCATCCACGAAGGAGAACTGATCGTTTTTCTTGGAATACTGTTCTGGAGTATCGGTTTCTGTGTTATTCACATTAATACTACCAGAAAGTATTTGCCCTCCAACGGCAAGGATGGTGACTATGGATGGTTGAATATATGACTTTTTCATACTAAATCTATGTTTATGGATCCTTAATTTTATTTATTACTTCACAAGATACTTCTTTCCGTTCTTGATGACAAGACCCTTATAGCCTTTAGCTACTCGCTGACCTGCAAGATTGTAAAGTGCTGTGCCGTTTTGCTCTGCATCGCTGGCAGTAATGCCATTGATACCTGTAGTTTCTCCACCAAAGGTAAAACTGAGGAACTTGGCACTGCTTGAAGAAGGAACTTGCAAGAATGCCTTATGAGCTGCATTATTGACCTTTGTTCCACCTGTGCCTTTTTGCCAGTAGAAGCCGACATCACTACCCGACTTACCCAATATATAATACTTATAGCCTGATTCTTCAAAAAGCTGTGCCTCGTCGGAACCCTTCAAGAGGTTTGCTGCAGGTGCAGCAACAGCTTCGCCGTCAGAAGGTGTCAGGCAGAAACCATTTTCTTTTGCAGTACTGAGCAAGTATCCCTGACCACCAGGGATAACCTGTCCGCCATCGGCAACCTTTACCAACTGCGCCCTGCCATCGTTGTTTGATTTCACGGCATAAGCTGTAACGCCCTCTGGCAAGAGTCGGTTATTGCTGGCATAGAAAGTACTCCAATAGGTAGTACCCTTACCATCCACATTGATAGGAGCCTTTGTGGTAGTGTAAGTCCAGTTGGCAGGAGCAGTTTCCAGCAAGTGATTAAGGATATTGCTGGTATAACGTTCAATATTGTACTGGAAGATATTTTTGCCTGTACCATCCTGAAGTCCACCTTCACCATTGCGAGCCGCCTCATCCCACTCGTAAGAGAAGTCACCATTGGCAAAAATGGTTCCTAAATACTCGTTGTAAGGCTGGAACTCTATCACACTGGCACGGGCATAATCTCCAATGATGTCTGGCAAACCCCAAATAACAGAATGGGTTCCTTCCTCAAACTTCTTAAACTTCTCCGGGTTAGAATTATCAATATTGCCTTCCAACTTCCACATGATTCCATGATGCTCCTTCAAGCCAAACTGAGATGTCTTAAGTATTCCTGTGGCATCAGCTAAACCTGCATAAGGGAAGAAGCCTGACTTATCGAAGCCTTTATTTTCATTAATTGTAATAATATAACGGATGCCATTATCTTTTCTTCCATCGCTGTTGGTATTTTTGTATTCCTCTTCTGTGATAAAATCATTCTTTATTTCATACTTATTTGCATAGATACCTTCAGCAAGGTCATTGCCGTTCGTGCGCCCCATCTTTTCGACAAACAAAGCGGCATAGTTAGTCAAGTAAAGGTTTCCACCCTTCTGAGCATAAGACTTAAGAACATCTACTGAGTTACGGTAAACCTCGTCGATGTCATCGTAAGCACCGACACCATCATGGTTAACAGGAACCCATAATACAGGAACCTCAGCAGGGTTCAACGAAGCCAGTTCATCAGGAGTTACCAACTTTGCCTTTGCACCATAAAAAGTCTGGAACCACTCCAGAGCCTTAGCATCATCGTCTGCTCTCCAGTCATTATATTTCTGACTATAGTCACTTCCAGGAACCAAGAAACCGATTTTCTTGTCTATGGTTGCCAGATAGCTGATGCTGTTCTCGGTGAATTTCTTAATATTGTTTACGAATTCATTGCCTTCACAGTTCCACTCATAAGCAGCCAAACCGTTGCAAAGTATGGTTCCTTTATAATCTTTTGTTGGCATAAACTCAACCACACCGAAGTTGTTTGTATCGCCATTCTGCGACCATTTACCAAGAATATGCGAATTCGTAGCTTTGATAAAATCTGTATAAGAAGAAACACCTGTCCACAAACAGTTGTGGTCTTCCTTTGGAGTGCCTGAATTCAGAAAGTAGTTGTCGTCCAACAAATTATTTTTAGAGCCTGCTACAAAGTCACTATAAAGCACATGTCCACGATAATCCATATCCGCAAAACGAGGATTGACACCCCAAGCATCAGTGTTTATTGCCGCTGCTGCATAAGTCACGGTATTAGGTTTATACAGATCGTCAATACGACCAATTTCAGAAACCAGCAAGGTGGCGTGATTGGTGAGATAGAGATTACCACCTTCCTGAACATATTTCTTCAAAGTCTCCACATTATTATAGATTGCCGAAGGCTTTACATCTTCTATACTATTTCCCTGACGGTTAATCGGAATCCACAGCACCTTGACATCAGTGGCACTCAGAGAGTTGATTTCGCCTGGTGTAAACACTACCTTTTCTAACCCATGACCTGGGTTATACTCATCACTGACAAACCAGTCATAAGCGGCTTGTTCGTCATCGTCCAGGCCTGTAGTTTTCTCTATAAAGATTCCCACCTTTGTCTGGGCTTTTGCCAGTTGACCACAGCAAACAAGCAGAGAAATCAACAAGAATAAAAACTTAAACTTTTTCATTTCCTTAAACTTTTTAGTTTGTCCCATCTTTACGTCGGCAGCAAGAAGGGAACTGTTGACTTGTATATATATATTTTATTTCTTCAAATATTTCTTTCCACCTTGGATGACAAAGCCCCGGAAGCTGTTGTTCACACGCTGACCTGCCATATTGTAAACCGGAGCCTCAGCATCCTTATTGCATGAAACCATCACATGGTCAATGCCGGTAGAAATACCATCGGATTGAGGATCGAGCACCCAGGCTCTCATGCTGTTGACATGTGTAGAACCCAAGGCATAAGCCTCAACCTTATCGGCAGCAGTATTGGTGGCATAGATACGGACCGAGAAAGCCCACTTGTCGTTGATAAAGATGTCGGCAATGGAGTTGTCTATATATATATGTAAGGTAACAACATCACCCTCATTGATCTTCTCGGGCAACTGGCTGTTGTACTTTCCGCCGAAGCTACTGTCATCGTTGACCAGACGGTCTATTTCGGATATATCGAGCGTCACAGCATTATATTTGGGAGTGAAATACAACTTGGCAGCTTTCTCACCATCACCAAAGAACTTCAAGCCAAACTCATCCTTCCCCACTTTGAAACTGCCAAAGATTTCCACCTTTCTGCCGGCAACAGGAGCCAAAGAAAGAGAACCGTCCAAATCGAAGTTGGTTTGCGAGAACTTGGTTGCTGTGCGCATGGCTTCCAAACCAGAATAAGGACGCTGCTCAATACGCTTGCCGTCACTCGAAAGACAAATCTCACGAGGCAAAGAATAGGTATGTGCCCATCCCTGCATATAGTTGTCGATGCCTCCCTTGTCGGGAACGATGCCCAAGAGAAGCGTCTTGTCGTTGTACTTGAAGATGCTGGGCGAGAGAAGTCCGTAACCGTCCTTGGCAACACCAGAGAGCTCTATGGTCTGTGGTTCTTCCACTGTGCCCGAAGTAGGAACAAACTTGCCGTCGTCAGCAATGTCGCCCAACCAGTAGATGGTTCTCACACCACGGGTAGACTGCATCGGGGTGGTAGTAAACAGCCACTTGTCACCAAGAGGTGTTACGTTAGGCATCTCCCAGTACACACCATTCAACTGTCCTACTGCACCTTCGAAGAAAAGTGTTCCATCGTTGCTCCATGTACGGGAGTTCTTGTCGAAACGATGGAGTGTGGCTACACCTGCATCTCCCTTTCGTCCACCAACGATCAAGTAGTTATTACCATGATGACTAAAGAAATAAGGATCACGGAAGTCATCGCTCAAACCATCCGGGCGATGGTCGATGACTGGTCCTTGCTTTACCCAATTAGTCAGGTTGTCATCAAGAGAAGAACCTGTTGCGATGCAAGCCCTTTCGAAATTGACTCCTGTATAGACAAAGGTGGGCTTTCCGTCGTTGAAGTCTGGGTTCTGGAACACGGATCCCGACCAGCATCCCTTGAGGTCGTACCAGGATGTAGGTGCAAAGGCTGTGCGGTCTTCACGCCAGTTGATGAGGTCATCGCTGTATATGTGTCCTATGTTCATGTGGGCAAGATAGTTGCCCGTAGGACATTTCTGGAAAAAGACATGGAACTTACCATTGTAATAAATCGCACCATTGGTCTCATTGGTCCAGTTGGCAGTAGGCATACCATGAAAAGCCGGACGATAGATGTCCTCGGCATAATGGCTTGCGGGATAGTTCATATCGGGCACGAGGTCAGTCGTTTCCTTGATGTCTTCGTATGGAAGAACTCCTGCATAGACTTCAATATCGTCGATCAGTCCGTCAAAGACATTCAGGTCATAACCATATTCCTTGACCTTCTCGCTGGAGCGTCCGATGTTGACGGCAGCAGCGCCAGCATTGAAGGTAGGCAAACAAACGGCAGCACCCAACACCTGACCGTTGCGATAGAAAGTCACCTTACAGTTGTCGGCATCCACCGTTGCCACCAAGTGGCTCCACTCATAACGCGGCAACATGCCGTTGCCGTCGATAACAGTCAGGTAGCCGCCAGTATAGCAACTGAAACGATAGTTGCCACGGTTGCTCAGTTCGAAAGCCCATCCAGCCTTTTCCTCATGGTTCAGGTTGCCAGCCATCGTCGTGAAACGATTCTCGTCTCTGTCGATGTTCATGGCAGGATAAGCCTCAGGAGCCACCCACATGGAGAAGGTAAAGGAATTGCGATTCTTGCTTGCCAAGTCTACTTTAGGTACTAAAGTGGTTGAATAACCGTCGAAGCGCAGGGCATCGCCCTTAGGCCCAGGCAAGTTGGCTGGTGTCGTTATCTGCGAAAGAAACACATTCTGTTGTGCAGCAACGTCCTTGACATAGAAGTAGCCGCGCTTCTTGAATATACTCATGTCGAGACTTGCCACTTTCTCTAAAGGCAAAGCTGCACCAAGACCTATAGGGGCACTCTGTAGATATTCCAACGTATTGGCGGTGAATCGCTCTATGTTGTTTTGGAAAGCATTCGTGCCGTTGTTCTGGTTCCATTCATAGGCAGCTATACCATTGGCGATGACACGTCCCTTGAACTCAGCTGTAGGCAAGAACTCTATCAAGCCAGCACAAGCACAATCCACAACATGCTGCCATGTTCCAAGAACTACGGAACCTGTCTTCAACTCAAAGTCAGCCAACTTGTTGGGAATATCTTGCAAGCCGGCAATGGCGTTGAAGTCCCACATACAGTTGTGGTCCTCTTTTCTTCCTAAGCCTATGAATGGAAAAAACTCATGTCCATTGATGACATCTACACTCAGACCTGAGAAGACCTGATGACCACGACGGTCGTAAGAAGGACTCATTGCCATACCGAGCCATCCGTTTACTCCCCAGTTGTCAGGATTTTCTCCGCCTTCGCCACTGCCGAAGATTCCCGGCGCATAAGCTGCGTCAATACGTCCCAATGGAACAAGCAACTGTGTGGCTTGATTGCTAAGAAACAGATTTCCTCCCTGCTTCAAGTAATCGCGCAGCACAGCAAGGGCTGCCGTGCTGCAGAAAGGTGCAGGCAGCTTGTCCCATCCGTGGGCAATGCCGACACGGTCAATGGTTATCCAAAGGGCTGTAACCTCCTTGGGATTGATATCAGAGATGGTTGCAGGGGTAAAGATGATACCATCCGAATAATGATTCTGAAACCACTGTGCAGCGGCACGCTCGTCATCATCCACAATGTCGGCAACACGGTCATAACCGATGAACATACCAACCCTTGCCTGGACTGCAGAACACAATGCTGTGCACACGAAGAAAAGAATCAAGAGTAATGTTTTCTTCATTAGGATATAATAGTTATAAGTTAATGTCGTTTAGGGATAGTAAATCGTATTCATTTTTGGGATTGTTTATTTTTGGTTGGGGTGGGTATACCTACCCACCCTATCCAAAAATCTAACTACCTAAAAACAAATACTACTGATATTATAGCTAAATAAAACGGTTTATCTAACTACTACTTTCTTGTGGTTATGGACATAGATACCTGCTGTTAAGGGAGAAGCCACCTTAACACCTTGCAGGGTGTAATAGGCATCATCAGACTTGTTGACACCCACAAAAGTTATATCCTTGATTTCTGTAGAAACCTCATCGGCTTTAGAATTAAGATATTCGAGAGTATTCTCTGTAATCTTATAAAGGTTGACCATATAATCATTATTCTGTGCGCCGTCAGGATAAAGCGACATATCGTAGGCAGCCATACCATTGGTAAGTATGGTACCCTTGAAGTCTGCCGTTGGTTGGAATTCCACCACTCCTGCTACGGCATAGTCGACAACATGCTGCCAAGTACCTAAGATAACAGAATTGGTCTTTGTCTGAAAATCAACAAACTTGTTGGGATTGTCGCTGAGGTCGCTCAAACCATTTAAATCCCAGATGCAGTTATGGTCTGCTTTATCAGCAGCATTGATCAGCGGATAAAATATATGGTTCCAGTCAGTATTGTCAGGATATTTATATTCACTTGTAAATAATCCTTTGTAGATAGCATGATCTCTATGGTCGTAAACATCACCTACTGCCTTTCCCATGATTGGGTTGACACCCCACAAATCAAAGTTTTTCTTACCTACACTTGTATTGAAAATGTTGGGAGTCAAGGTTGCATCAATACGATCCAGACCTACAAGAAGCTGAGTAGCCAAAGATGAAAGAAACAAGCTTCCACCATCTTTTACATGTTGCTTAATAGCAGTCAAGGCATCAGCATTGGTCATAGAAGTTGGAAGATATTTCCAACCCTTCTGTAAATTATTCTCATCGTAAGCAACCCAGAGAGTCTTCAAGTCTTTTATCTTGTCAAGAGTACTTGGTGTAACGACAATACCTTTACCATTTTTTACATAGTTATCTACAAACCATGCATAGGAACCATAAAGGTTAGAATTTTTACATTCGTTTTCCATATCCTCGTAAGGAGCATAGAAACCGACAGTTTGTGCATTGACAAAGGAATTGCTTGTTAAACACAAAAGAAACAGAGTTAAAAATGTAGAGATTTGGTTCATAATTAATATTTTTAAGTTAATTTTCAGTGATTGTCACCAAAAGGATGCCGCAAAAGTATAAATACATATTCAAAAGGAAACGCAAAAATCGTTCATTACGTATTAAATATGTTACAAGAAACATTTTTCTCATCTTTGGAACTGTTTTTTGAAGAAAATGATTCCTGCACGCAGTCATCTTTGAAGACAAAAAGGACTTATCTATTGCCGCTACAAGACCAGATGACTTTTTACCTTCTTCCATGTCGGAAAGAGCGAGAAATGTAGTTTTCACCCTTATGCATATATATATTCGTTACTGGACAAGAGTTAACTATGAAAATATTTCGAACTGTACGGTTGGCACGTCCTGAAAGGGCAGAAGCTCTTAGCCCGTACTTAAAAACTTGAGTTATGAGCCCACTTGAAAAAGTCAATTTTACGAAAACCTACTCTTGATTATCAAGTTGCAAAGACAAAAAATATGTTTTTCGACTTTTTCAAGTGGACTCATATACTCAACTTTCGCAAATGGGGAAGTTAAAGAAGTTAGAGAAGTTAAAGCCATATGCTTTATAGCTAA